>CANQCC010000001.1 GCA_947589635.1 uncultured Clostridia bacterium
TGCGGAGGATATCGCGTCAAAGACTACGGCTGCGGGGTCCGCGCCCTCTCCGTGGCGTATCACTCTTACCCCGGCGCGCTGTCCCCATATCTCGAGTTGTTCGCTTGCGGCGGCGCGGAAAGTATCCGCTGCGGCGACTACGACCGAATGCCCGCTCTCCTTAAACATGTGCGCAAGTTTTCCTATCGCAGTGGTCTTGCCCACGCCGTTCACGCCGGACAGCAGGATGACAAGCGGAAATTCGTATGCGGGGATGTCAAAATCAATGTCGTCAATCATTATTCGGCGCAAAATCTCGCGGGCGTCTTCGGGTTTTTTGACCTTTTGTCTGTAGATCTCGTCCTTCAACTCCGCAATCAGGTTTTCCGTAGCGGTTATGCCCACGTCCGCCGTCAGCAGCGCCTCCTCAAGTTCCTCGTAGAACTCGTCGTCGAGCGCGCGCGCAGAAAAGGCGAAAAACAGCTTTTTCGACAGCGCCTCTTTGGTCTTCTTTATGCCGGCGGCAATTTTTTGAAAAAATCCCATAGTCGGTTTCCTTTATTTGTATTTGCGGATTTCAGGCATTCTAAAGGGGAATATTTATCCTTTTCGTCATCTCAGCTCCGCATGCTTTTCTGCCTCCTCAAATTCTATGGAGACAATCTTTGTAACGCCCTTTTCTTCCATCGTAACGCCGAATATCGTGTCCGCGTGGCGCATAGTCGGCTTGCGGTGAGTTATCACGATAAATTGCGTGAAGTCGCTGAACTTCTTCAAGAACTCGCCGAACAGGTTGACGTTTGCGTCGTCAAGCGCAGCCTCTATCTCGTCGAGCACACAGAAAGGCATCGGCTTAAGTTTCAATATCGCAAACAATATGGATATCGCGGTAAGCGCCTGCTCGCCGCCGGACAACAGACCGATGTTCTGCAGCTTCTTTCCGGGAGGTTGCGCGAATATCTCTATGCCCTGCTCAAGCACGTCGTCGGACTCGTCGGAGCTTAATCTCAGCTCGCCTTTGCCTCCGCCGAACAGCTGCTGGAAGATGACCTTGAAGTTTTCGTTTATCTTGTCGAACGCGGTCTTGAATCTGTCGCGCATGTCGTCTGTTATGTCGCCGATTATGCGCTTGATGTCGTCGATTGCGCGCTGCAGGTCGTCGCGGAGGGACAGTTGTTCCTCAAGCCTCTCCTGCGCCTCTTTCAGAGAGGAAAGCGCAAGCGGGTTGACGTCTCCAAGCCTTGCGATAGAGCGTTTCAGCTCCGCAATCTCGCCCGTCGCGCCCTTGGCGTCGAAGTCCTCCGCTCTCAGGTCGATCGCAGTGCTGTAAGTCAGGTCGTATTCCTCAAGAATGTGCTGTTGCTGGTTGCGGATGTCCATATCCACGTTGTCAAGCATAGCCTCGTCGCGCACTATCTTTGCGTTCAGGTCGTTTTTGGATTCAAACAGCGAGGTCTTTTGCTCGTCACACTGTTTTATTTCCTCCGTGATGGTGCGTTTTCTTTCGCTCAGCGCGGCAATGCCCTCCTCAAGTTCTCTTATGCGGGCGGCGTCCTGCTCGGATACGGCGACGTTTTGCGCCTTATGCGCTATGTTTTCAAGCTCCGCCTGTCGCGATTTGAGAAGGGATATATTGTCTATCTTCTCCTCTTCAAGTTCCCCTCTCTGGCGCTGGTAGCGGGATATGTCCGCCTTGGCAAGGTCGATCTCGCTGTTGAGAGAGGCAAGTTTTATGCGGGTCTGCATGACTTCGCTTTGCAACTCTTCCCTTTCGGAGCGCTGTTTTGTCCCCTGCGAGCGCGACGCCTCAATAAGCGCGCCCCATTCGTCCTTCTTTTCGGCGGCGATTTTTTCAAGTTTGTCGATAGAGTTTATCTTTGCGTCGATATCCGCGATGGTAGCGCGCACTTTTTCATACTCTTCGGCGGCTTCGGAGATCTCTTTTGACAGCGTCTGCGTGCTGTCGAACGCCTGTTTGGCCTTGCTTTCGTTAAGCCCGATCTCTATGCGCAGCTCGGACATCTCGGCGTTAAGAGCGGCAAGTTTTTCTTCGCCGTCCTTAATTTCCTGCTCCTTGTCCGCGAGGCGGGCGCGCATTGTGGAGATGTTGTTCTTATACTTTTCCACAGTCATCTCGGCGGAGGAGATGTTCTGCTCCTGCGAGAGAAGACTTTGCGACTGATTGCGCTTGGAGCCGCCCGTTATCTCGCCGGCGCGGGTGAAAATCTCGCCGCTTAAAGTGACTATCCTGAACGCCTGATTGTACTTTCTGAACAGCAACTTCGCGTTGTCGAGGTTGTTGACAATGACCGTTGCGCCAAGCAGCGCGCCGATAAACGGCTCAAATTTTTTGTCATAGGAGATAAGCTCGCTTGCAAGTCCCAGACAGCCCGGCTCTTTAAGCACGCCGAGGCTTGCGCCCTCAAGGCCTCTCGGCCTGCACGCCGTATACGGACGGAAGGTCACTCTGCCGTAATTTTTGCGCTTCAGGTAGTTTATAAGGTCGCTCGCGTCATGCTCGCTTTCGCAAAGCACGTTCTGCATCGCGCCGCCAAGCGCGTAGTCTATTGCGGTGACAAACTCCGAGGGGACTTTTATGACCTCGGCAAGCACGCCCCATATCTTGGACGCGAGCACGGGATCGTGCTTTGAATCCTGCATGAGCCGCTGCACCGCCTCCTGATAGCCGGAGTACTGCTCCTTGACGGAACGTTGAAGCTCCAGATTGCCTTGCGCGAGGCCGAGGCCGGAATTCAGCTTGATTATATCCTCTTCGTACGCTTTTTTTGCCTCTGCGGCGTCGTTTTTGTCCGAAAGAGTCTCGTTATACTCCTCGATGAGCGCGCGCATCCTCTCTTTGGACGAGGACAGCTTGCCGTCGTAAATGGCAAGATTTGTTTTCTCCTCGTCAAGGCGCGCCTTTTTCTCGATAAGCGCCTCGTTTAAGTTCTTCGCCCTTTCGCTCTCTATGCCGCGCTCCGCGATGTATGAGGAGTAATTTGCCTTCAGTTCGCCAAGTTCCTCTATCGTCTGCAAATATTCTCTGTTGCGGGCGTCTATGTCCTCTTCCTGCCCCGCCACCGACGCGGCGAGCGCCTTGTACTTTGCCTCGAGGGATGAGGAGGATTCGGACAATTTCATAAATTCCGCAAACTTTTCGTCCCTCTTTTGCTCGCTGCTCGCGATAAGTTTGTCCGTGACGATAAGCTGGTCGTCAAGCGAGGTTATCTCCGCGTTTATGCGCGCGATGTCGTGCTGGACGTTGCTTATCCTCTCCTTGACAAGCGCCGCGTCGCCCTCAACTCTGGTAGCGGCGATCTTAAGCGCCATAAGTTCCGCATTCTGCTCCTCGTAAAGCCTGTCTATGCCCGTCGAGGTCGAAGTGCACTCGTCATAGCGCTCCACACATTCGCGATAGCTGTCCTCCACCTGCTTAAGTTGCAGCTTGGTGCGGTCTATCCTGTCGTATATCTTCTGCTTTATCTCGCGGTTGTTTTCATAGTTGTATATGTAAAGATTGACCTCAAGCGCCTTAAGCTGCTCCTTAAGCGCCATATATTTTTCGGCGATCTCGGCCTGTTTCTTCAAAGGATTTATCTGCTTCTCTATCTCCGCGATGACTTCGTTTGTCGTCTGCATGTTGAGAAGCGCCTTTTCAAGTTTGCGCTCGGATTCCGCCTTGTTGTTGCGGGAGGTGGATATTTCGGCGGCCTCCTCAAAGATGTGGCGTCTGTCTTCGGGCTTTGCGGACATAATTTCCGCGACTTTGCCCTGACCTATTATCGAGTACCCCTCTTTGCCCGCGCCTGTATCGGCAAACAACCTCTCGATGTTCTTGAGGTTGCACTTGTTGTTGTTTATAAAATATTCGCTTCTGCCGCTTCTGTCCATCTTGCGGGTGACGCTGACCTCCTCGAGAGCGAATCCCGGAAAGATGTGTTCGCCGGCGTTGTTGAAAACGAGCGTGACCTCGCAATAGGACAGACTTTTCCTCTTTTCGGTGCCCGCGAAGATGACGTCCTGCATCTGCTTGCCGCGCAGCTGTTTAGCCCTGCGCTCGCCAAGCGTCCAGCGGATGGCGTCCGCGACGTTGGATTTTCCGCATCCGTTAGGCCCTATTATCGCCGTGACGCCCTCGTTGAACGGAATGACGACTTTGTCGGCGAAGGATTTGAAGCCTCTTAGCTCCATTCTTACAAGATTAAGCAATTTTTCACCTGTACCATATAAATTAGTTTAAGTTTATCATATTATCCATACCAACGCAAGCGATTTGAAAATGTTTCACAAATGTTTCACAGAATAAAAACAAAGAGACCTTCTAAGGTCTCGATTTGTGAAATTTAATCGTTTAGAATATCAAAATATGTTATGCAAACATGTGAAACATTTTGTGAAACATAGGCTTATTTCGCGTTTACGCTTGCTATAGCCTCGCTTGCGGCAAGCTGTTCTGCGCCTTTTTTGCTGCTTGCGGTTCCCTTTCCCATGGCTTTCCCGTCAAGGGACACCTCCACGGTAAATCGCGGATCGTGTGAGGCGCCGGTCTGCTCGACAAGCCTGTATTTCACCTTGATCTTGCGCTTTGAGGCATATTCGTTAAGTTCAGTCTTGAAATCCTTGCTGTCGCCGTGTTTATACGAACCGTCAAAATGGTCGCGCAATTTGCTAAGGATGAACCTTTCCGCCTCGTCCATGCTGCCGCTGTCGAGGTATATCGCGCCGACGACCGCCTCAAACATGTTGGACTTGACCTTTGTGTGCAAGGTGATATTGTCTACGTTTTCACCCTTCCCCACTATCAGAAAGGCGGCTATTCCAAGCCTGTCCACCGCCTTTTCAAGCGGCTCCTGCGAGACGATCTCCGCCCTGCGATGGGTAAGAGCGCCCTCATGCGCGTCGGGATTTTCCTCCATCAGGCGCTTCGCGACCACAAAGTCGAGTATGCTGTCCCCCAAAAATTCAAGCGATTCATAGTTCTTTTGCGCGTCGCGAGTCACGGAGCTATGTGTGAACGCGCGCTCAAGAAGCGCCTTGTTTTTGAAGGCGTAACCCAGCTTTTTTTCTATGGTCACGATGTCGTTACTCTTCATTTTGCGCTGTAGCGGCGTTATTTTGGTTGAACGCCACGATCCCTATTCTTATCTCTTCGCAGATGTTTCTTGAGGCGAGTTCTTTCGCCTGCAGCACGCTTGCGGTCACAGATTTACGCTTTGATGCGCCGTGCGACTTGACGACCACCTTATTCACGCCGAGGAAGCACGCCCCGCCGTACGCGTTATAATCCATCCGCTTTTTCACGCTCTTGAGCAGAGGTTTCATAAGCGCCGCGCCAAGTTTTATCCTAAGTCCGCCCTCGCCTACGCCCTCGAGGATAAGTTTGACCACAGCTTCGGCGGCGCCCTCGTTGGATTTGAGAGCGATATTGCCGTTGAATCCGTCCGCGACCACCACGTCGAAATCGCCGCTTAAAAGGTCGCGAGCCTCGCAATTGCCCACAAAGTTTATCCCCTCCGTGCGCTTTAAGATGTCGTAGGTCTCCTTGACAAGTTCATTGCCCTTATGCGCTTCCACGCCGTTATTAAGAAGTCCAACGCGCGGATCCTCGACGCCCAACATTACTTTTGCGTACTCCGACGCCATAATAGCGAAGTGCACAAGGTGAAGAGGCTTGCAATCCACGTTCGCGCCGCAGTCGCAAAGCACCACTCTGCCCCCCGTAAGCGTGGGCAGCATAGGCGCAAGCGCGGGTCTTGACACGCCCTTAATGCGCCCCGCCTTCATAAACGCGCCGACAAGCACCGCCCCCGTAGCGCCGCAGGACACTAACGCCGCGCCGTCTTCGTTGAGGGAGTCAAACGCCTTGACAAGCGAGCTGTCCTTCTTGGTCTTTATAGCCATAGTTGGGCTTTCGTCGTTTGAGATGACCTGCGCTGCGTCCACTATCTCCACGCGCGAAGCATCGTACTCAATGCCCGAAAGCGACTTTTCTATCTCTTCTTTTTTGCCTACAAGGACGACTTTAACGTCATTGTCGGCGTTTACCGCCTGAACGGCGCCGATCACTATCTCTTCGGGCGCGTTATCGCCGCCCATGGCGTCAACTATTATTTTGACCATATCCTTTCAAATTTCTCCCAACAAAAAAGAGTGGCAAGCACTCTTTTTTTAAGTTAGTCTTCCTTTTTTGCTACGACAAGCTTTCCGTCATAGTAGCCGCACTTCGGGCAAACCTGATGGCTTCTTTTAAGCTCATGGCACTGCGGGCATTCCGCAAGTCCGGGGGTTTTGACCTTCCAATTTGCAAAGCGGGAATTTGTCTTTGACTTGGAAACTTTATTTTTAGGTACTGCCATATTTCTACCTCCAATCGTTTGGCGCGCATACGCATAATTTAGCTTACATAGTATAAATAATAAACTCGCGCTTGTCAAACGCTTTTTAAGAGTTGCTTAAAAAATTTGCAAAACTTCAAAAGCGTCCGACAAATTTCAAAGAGCAAGCGCTTTTGTCTCGCGCGCGATGCTCAATTCCTCGTTTGTGGGCAGGATAAGCACCTTGACCTTGCTGTCCGCAGCGGACAATTCGCACACGCCGTCCGCGGGCGCCGCGTTCTTTTCAAGGTCGAATTTAACGCCGAGATATTCCATATCGCTCATCACAAGCCTGCGCATATAGGCGCTGTGCTCGCCGATGCCGCCCGTGAAGACTATCGCGTCCACGCCGTTAAGCACCGCCGCGTAAGATCCGATATATTTTTTGATGCGGTAGGCGGCGACTTCTACGGCAAGTTCCGCCTTCTTGTCCCCCGCCTTGATCGCGGCCTCGAGGTCGCGCATATCGCTGCTGAGTTCGCTTATTCCAAGCATTCCGCACTTTTTATTGAGATATTGCACCGCTTCCGCCGTGGACAGCCCAAGTTTTTTGGCGATAAATTCCACCGCGGCGGGATCGATGTCGCCGCTTCTCGTCCCCATGACAAGCCCCTCGAGAGGAGTAAATCCCATGGACGTATCAAGGCATTTGCCGTCCTTGACCGCGGATATCGACGACCCGTTGCCAAGGTGGCATACGATTATTCTGCTCTGCTTTTTGCCGAGCAATTTAATGGTCTCCTCGCTGACAAATTTGTGTGACGTGCCGTGAAAACCGTATTTACGCACCTTATACTTATCGTACACGCTGTACGGAATGCCGTACATGTACGCCTTAGCGGGCATTGTGCTGTGGAAAGTCGTGTCGAAGACCGCGACCATAGGCACGCCGGGCATGACCTCGCGGCAGCTCTTTATGCACGCGATGTTGCCGGGCATGTGAAGAGGTCCAAGTTCCGCGTTCTTTTCGCAGATCCTTATGACCTCGTCGTCGATGAGCACGGATGAAGAGAAGTCCTCGCCGCTGTGAAGCACGCGATGTCCGACCGCGGATATCTCGTCTATGGATTTGATGGCGCCGTACTTTTCGTCCACCATTGCCTTAAGCACAAGCTCTATGGCCTCGGTGTGGTTTTTCATATCCTTCTTTATGTTCAACTTTCTGCCGTCGGAAGTCTTTTGGGTCAGCTCGCCGCCGCTCATGGTGATGCGCTCGCAAAGTCCCTTGAGGATCGCCTCTTCCGTCTGCATGTCGATAAGCTGATACTTAAGCGAAGAACTGCCTGCGTTGATGACAAGAATTTTCATATTCTACTCCTATAAATTTGAAAACTATTCTCAATTTGTGCGATTTTGAGAATAGTTTTTGCTGTTTATCTTTGAGTTTGCAGCGCCGTAATGGCAACCGCGGATACGATGTCCGAAGCCTTGCAGCCGCGGGAAAGATCGTTCAAAGGTTTGTCAAAGCCCTGGCAAATGGGACCGATTGCCTCAAACCCGCCAAGGCGCTCCGCGATCTTATATCCGATATTTCCAGATTGCAAATCGGGGAAGATCAGGACGTTGGCATGCCCTGCCACTGCGGAACCGGGCGCCTTGAGAGCCGCGACTTCGGGAACGAGAGCGGCGTCAAATTGCAGCTCGCCGTCAAGCACAAGCTCCGGAGCTTTCTCATGCGCTATCCTTACTGCTTCTTGCACAAGCGTAACGTTGTCGTGCTTTGCGCTGCCCTTTGTGGAGAATGACAACATTGCCACGCGAGGCTCCACGCCCGCGATCTCCCTCGCGCTTTTTGCGGTGGCTATCGCGCAGTCCGCAAGTCCGTCCGCGCTGTAGGTCGGATTAAGTCCGCAGTCTGCAAACACAAGCACGCCGTCTTCAACATACTTGTTGTTGCCGACCATCAGGTTGAAACTTGAAACGGAGCTCACGCCGGGAGCGGTCTTGATTATCTGAAGTCCCGGGCGCAGCGTGTTGGCTGTAGAGTGGCACGCACCGGACACAAGTCCGTCCACGTCGCCCGCCTTAAGCATGAGCGCGCCGAAGAATGTGGAGTCTTTGGCCTGCTCCGCCGCTTGCTCTTCCGTCATGCCCTTTGCCTTGCGAAGCTCATACAACAGCTTTGCGTATTCGCCAAGCTTTTCGGAAGTGCGCGGGTCAATTATTTCAACGCCCGTGAGGTCCACCTTGGGGAAGTTTACTTTGATTTGCTGAGGATCGCCGAGAAGAACTATCCGCGCGATCTTATCCTGAGCGCATATGGACGCCGCTTCGACGACGCGGCGATCTTCGCCCTCGCAGAGCACTATTTTTTTGTCAAGCGCCCTTGCCTTCTTTTTGATCTCCTCAATGATAGTGCCGCTCTCGATGACTTTTCTGCCGAGAGATTTGACCTTGTCGATGACTGCCATACTTTTTCTCCAAAACCACTTTATTTTTTTCCGTCTATAATATATAATTACTAAACGGAAAAGTTCTTAATATTTATACACCATTTGCGGATAAATGTAAAGAACACGCGGAGAAAAAATGAAAATTTGTGCCGTCATAGCCGAATATAACCCTTTCCACAACGGACACCTCAAGCAATTGCGCGCCGCGAAGCGCGAAACGGAGGCGGATATCCTTGTCGTTTTGATGAGCGGATCTTTCACTCAGCACGGCGATATCGCGCTTACGGACAAGTATGTCCGCGCAAATTGGGCGATCGAGGCGGGCGCCGACGCCGTGTTGGAGCTCCCCACGGTATATTCTCTCTCCCCCGCAACCTCCTTCGCGCAAGGAGCGGTAAAGACGCTGTCCATGCTTGGCGAATTTACGCTGTCATTCGGCACCGAGACCGAGGAGCTGGAGCAACTCGGCATGGCGGCGGAGTTTATGAACAGCGAATCCAAAGACATGCAAAAGCTGCTGAAGGGCTATCTCGGAGACGGTTATTCCCTTGCGAAATCCCGCTCCATGGCGCTTGAGATATTGCGCCCGGACGTCGCAAATATGTTGCGCTCGCCAAACAACATCCTCGCTGTGGAATATATGAAAGCGGCGGCAAAATACGGCGACAAGATAAGCCTACACAACGTGGAAAGGCGCCCCGACGACGGCAAAAAATATCTCTCGTCCACAAAAATTCGCGAGATGTATTTGGGCGGCGAGGACATCTCCCCGTTCGTGCCGCCGTTCGTGCGCATAGAGGCGCATACGGACATATCAAAATACGACATGGTGTCCACCTACGCGCTGAAGAGCAAGTCGCCCGAACAGCTCGTCGCGCTCGCAAACATCAGCGAGGGCATGGAAAACCGCATCTCTCAGGCGGATTTCAACAACATGAGCGGATATCTCAACCTGACCTCCCGCAGATACACCCGCTCCACCGTAAAGCGCATCGCGGCGTCCGCAACGATAGGTCTCACCAAAGACCTCACGCAGCTTGCCGCAAGCGAAAAGCCCTATTGCACCCTGCTTGCCATCCGCCCATCCAAGAAAAAGGCGCTGCTTCCCCTGCTTGCGTCCGCGGACGGATATTTCTTCTATAAACACAGCGATTGCGAAGCGGACAATCCCGTTCGCCCTCTTGTAGCGCTTGACGAAAAGGCCGCCAAGATACGCGCGCTGTGCGAAGCCGACTCCTGATATCCAAACTTTTGATATTGCCAACCTAAATTTACCGACGTCGCCCATCTCTTTTCATATTGCAATTCATACGCCCAAATGTCGCGGGCAGCTTCTCGCATTGTCAAATGATGCGCGAGACTGCGCCTGTTTTCCAAGGTTTTTATCCCAAGAAAATACAAATTTGGCCGCCTCTCTTTCAGGGTTTTGATTTGTGTTCCGCTTTGGAACATAATTTGCGTGAAAATTCTGAAAAAACGTGCGTATAAAGCGGATAAATACCCAAGTTTATTTTCATACGCATATGCCACACGGCATATTTTTTTGTATGGCGGACAGGTTCTCGGACAAATTGTATGCGCGCACGGGACTTACAAAGAGCGGACTTTTCGCGGCTTTGGCGGTAGTCGCGTTCATGGCTATGATGCTCTCAAAGCCCGATTTCTACCTTGACAGCGCAAGGCGAGGCCTGGCTCTGTACGCAACAAGCGTGCTGCCCGCGCTGTTTCCTTTCTATTTTTGCTCGTTATTGCTTACAAAGACGGGCGCCGCAAGGACTTTCGCGCAAATCTTCGGCACGCCGTTCAACAAGCTGTACGGGACTCCGAAGGAGAGCGCCTACATAATGCTTATGAGCATGCTGTCGGGGTATCCCGTCGGCGCCGGGCTCACCTATGAGCTGTACCGCGCGGGCGCGATAGACCGTGACGACGCAAAGGCGATATGCTCTTTTGCCTCCACGTCCGGGCCCGTGTTCATGCTTGGCACCGTGGGGAGCGCTATATTCGGAAGAGTCGAGATAGGCGCCGCCGTGCTTGCCGCGCACTATCTGTCCGCGTTTATAAACGGATTCATATTTACGATCAAAACTCGCCGCAAAGCTAAACAAAACTTGCAAAAGGCAACAAATAACAACGCCGTCACACTGCTTTCGCGGGAAAAATTTGACAACGCGATGTCCGAAAGTATCTCGAAAGCCACCCTCAATATGCTGTACGTAGGCGGCTATATAGTGCTGTGCGGCATGATAGCGGACAGCGTAAAATTGATAAACCTCGATGCGCTGATGGTCTCATCTTTGGGCGAGAGCGCGGCGGCGCCCCTTATCGCCGCGATATACGGCGTTATCGAGATGACAAGGGGCTGCATGGCAAGCGCCGCCCTTGAAAGCCTGCCCATTGCCGTCGCGATGTGCGCGGCGATAGTTTCTCTTGGCGGACTGTCCGTAACTTTGCAAAATTATACCTTCCTTTCCGGCTGCGGGATAAAGTTTCGCGAGATAGTGATAAGGAAGCTTTCTCAATGCCTTATATCCCTACTTATCGGCTACGTTTTGGGGGCAATTTTGGCTTGAAAACAAAAAAATAAACTTTTTTGTAAAAAAGCGTCATAAAATATTGACTTTTGGCATTTCAATTATTTATAGTGTAGACGAAAAATATTTTTCAACAATTTTCACGGAGGTAGTTATGTATACCAATTGGGGCAACATCACGCTTGTTGCATACTCTTTATTGCCCAAAATCGCTAATCAAATCGATTATGCCGTCAAAACGAGAATTAATTCCTCTTACAAGAGCCAACACCTGAAAATGGGTTTGAGTAACGAGCAATTAATTGGTGAAATTCTTGCACAAATCGATGAAAAACGTAGGATGATAAACCTTGCCTATCTTTTCAACAGCACGCTTAAGAGGCTGCGCGAACGCGACAGGGCCATCATCGAGGAAAGATATGTCGACAGGAAGACCTGTTTTAAGATCGCGGAGGAACAAAACGTCGCGCTGAGAACTGTTTTCAGACGAATAGATATCGCAAAACAGAAATTTTCCGAGGCTCTTGCCGAGCGCGGATACACCGACGAATGGTTTGAAAAGGAATACGGCGACGACAAGTATATCGCCGCGCTTAAAAAGCGTATGGAGCGCGAAAAATATACTACGGTGAAAAGGTGAGCCTCTGTCGCCGGTTCTGATTGACTCTACGATATATAGATAAGCCACGGTCGCCGGTTTTGATTGACTACGGCGAAAAGATAAGCATCAGTCGCTGTTTCTTATCGAGATGTTCAAAAACGCGTCAAGGTCAAATTGCGTCCATGGCTCTATCTCGGGCGGATATACCCTGAACACCATTTCCTTGCCGTTTACGGGATGAGTGAGGCGAAGTTGGCTTGCCCAAAGCGCCATTTTTGTCCTGCCGTCCGCCTTGCCGTACTTTTTGTCGCCTACGATGGGGTTGCCCATGCCCGCAAGCTGTACTCGGATCTGATGCGCCCTGCCCGTCACAAGATTGACCTGAAGCAGGCTTACGTTTGATTTTGCGCTTGTCGCAAGCAATTTATAGTCAAGTTCGGCATATTTTGCGCCCTCGCTGAGCGCGGGAGCAATGCGCGTGATGTTTGTTACGGGGTCCTTTTTAAGGTAACAGGTCAGCTTGTCCGCTCTGTATCTCGGCGTGCCTTCGACCACCGCGAGATATCTCTTTTCCACCTCGCCCTGCCTTATCGCCTCGCACAGTCTCGACGCGGTTTTGGAGTTTTTGGCAAACACCATTACTCCTCCGGTAGGTCTGTCCAGTCTGTGCACAAGCCCGAGATATGCGTCACCGGGTTTATTGTACGTCTCGACAAGATATTGTTTAAGCATGCTTAGCATGTCGGGGTCTTTCGTCTCGTCCTCCTGCACGGGGACGTCGAGCGGTTTAACCGCGACAAGCAAGCAATTGTCTTCGTATACTATTTTCAAGTCTTTGTATGTCATAGCGTCATTCCCCTCGGTCGCATAAGCCCGTTAAGGCAATCCCCCTATTTTTTCGTAATTAGGCAATTTTATTGCCACGCGGATTTATGCGTTGCGGAAGCTATTTTTCAAACTCCGCAAACGCCGTGCAGCCTTGAGGCAAGATAAGTCCGTCCTCGCACATAAGTCCAATCTCGTCGGCGTCTATTTTCGCCCCGCCCGGCAGCGCAAGCGAGAGGATGTTGGACATGACCATCGGCTGAAGTCCCGTAGTGTAGCTGTTTAGGCATACAAACAGCGGGGAGTCGGACAACAAGCCCGCAACAAGCTCCGCAAGGTCGGATATCCCCTCTTCAAGTTTCCACTTTTCTCCGTTCGGCCCTCTGCCGAAGCTGGGCGGATCGAGGATAATAGCGTCGTAGCGATTGCCTCGCCTCAACTCGCGGCGGCAGAACTTGAAGCAATCGTCCACGATATATCTCATTCCGTCGTTGTCAAGCCCGCTCAGTTTTATATTTTCGCCCGTGCGCTCAACCATGGCCTTGGCGCCGTCCACATGGCAGACGTTTGCGCCCGCTCTCTTGCACGCCACGGACGCCGCGCCCGTGTACCCAAAGAGGTTCAGCACATTGATACTTCTTCCCGCGCCCTCGATGAGTTTCATCATCCTGTCCCAATTGGTCGCCTGCTCCGGGAAAAGCCCGGTGTGCTTAAAGCCCATCAGCTTAAGCGAAAAGCGCAGATCTCTCCAACCTATGGTAAATTCGGCGGGTATGTCGTTATTATATTCCCATCTTCCGCCTCCCGTGGAGCTTCTCTCATATACGGCGTCTATGCCTTTATAGCTTCTGAGAGGCTTTTTTGCGCGCCAAATGACTTGCGGATCGGGACGCAACAGCGTTATGTTCCCCCACCGCTCGAGTTTTTCGCCGTCGCCTGTGGCGATGACGGCAAATTCTTTCCAATCGGGCGCAAGTCTCATTTTTCTATTTTCTTGATGGTCACGATTACTTTGTGGCCGTTTACGTCGAGTTCCTTTCTGAAGCCGTCTCCGCCGTTTTCGACAATGCCGTCGCACAGCACGTCGGCGAAGAATTTTGCGTCGTCGAGGACTTGCTTTGCCATGCCTTCCGCCGAGTAGTTCAGCAGGATATGGTCGGTGACCTCAAATCCCGCCTCCTTGCGCATATTCTGGACCTTGCTGACAAGCTCGCGCTCGATGCCCTCAAGCACAAGGTCTTCTGTAAGCGACGTATCAAGCACGACCGTGGTCTCGCCGTCGGATTCCGAGGAGAATCCCTCCTTGTTCTTTGCGGTTATAAGCAGATCCTCTTCGCTCAGCACGATCTGAGTGCCGTCGATCTCGCAGACGAACGCGCTCTTGACATCCTGTTCCGTGCCGCGTATTTCTCTGTACTCGTCCTTTATCTCGTCGATGGCTTTGCGCTTTTTAATTGCCTCGATGACATCCGCCGGGCGCTCCGCAAGCAGAGCCTTTATCTTGCCGAGCAGAGGCCCGTATTTGGGGCCGAGCGTACGAAGTTGAGGCTTTATCTCATAGCTGATATAGCCGTCGCTGTCCGACGAGGGTTGCACTTCTTTGACGTTGAGTTCGTCCTCAACAAGCTGTTTCAGCTCCTCGGTAAGTTCCCATCTGCCGTTGTACATCAGCTTTGAAAGGGGTTGCCTGTTTTTGAGGTTGGATTTGTTTCGCGCTGCCCTGCCAAGCACCACAAGTTTCAGCACGTTGTTCATGCCCGTCTCGAGCGCGCGGTCTATTCTCGACTCGTCGCAATTCGGGAAAGAGGTGAGATGCACGCTTTCGGGAGCGGTCGGGTCGAAGTTTACGACAAGATTCTGATAAATGCTCTCCGCCATAAACGGCACATAGGGCGCGATAAGCCTTGAGAGCGTGGACAACACCGTATAAAGCGTCATATACGCCGCCTCTTTGCTCTTTGTCATCTCGCTGCCCCAGAAGCGCTCGCGGGAGCGGCGCACGTACCAATTGGACAGATTGTCGCAAAACTCCTCTATCGCGCGGGAAGTTTCGGTGATCTTGTATTGCTCAAGCCCCTTGTCCACAAAGTCTATCAGACTGTTGAGCCCCGAAAGTATCCATCTGTCGAGGATATTCAGCTTGCAGTCCTCAAGTTTATGTTTTGTGGGGTCAAATTTGTCTATTTCCGCGTACAGCACATAAAACGCGTAAGTGTTCCAAAGCGTGCCCATAAACTTGCGTTGAGATTCGCTGACGTTTTCCGCTGCGAACCTCGAGGGCAGCCACGGCGCGGACGCCGTATAAAAATACCACCTTGTCGCGTCGGCGCCCTGTTTGTCGAGCACGCTCCACGGGTCGACGACGTTGCCCTTGTGTTTGGACATCTTTATGCCGTCCTTGTCGTTGACGTGCCCCAAAACTATGCAATTTTTGAAGGGCGCGCGGCCGAAGAGTATGGTGTTTATCGCAAGCAGCGTATAAAACCAGCCTCTTGTCTGATCCACGGCCTCGGAGATGAAGTCCGCGGGGAAAACTTCATCGAATATTTCCTTGTTTTCAAAGGGATAATGCCACTGCGCAAACGGCATGGAGCCGCTGTCAAACCAGCAGTCAAGCACTTCGGGAGTGCGCTCCATCTCGCCGCCGCATTCGCACTGCGTCAATATAGGGACGATGCAACTCTATATCGCCGTCGATGTGTCCGAGGCGTTTAAGCTCCTCCTTAGAGCCGACTACATGCACTTTTCCGCACTTTTTACACACCCAGATGGGAAGCGGCGTGCCCCAATAGCGCTCGCGGGAAATGCCCCAATCTATGACGTTCTCCAGGAAATTGCCCATACGCCCCGTGCGGATGGTATCGGGCATCCAATTGACGCTGTTGCAGGACTTTATAAGCTGATCCCTTACGGCGGTGACTTTGATAAACCATGTGCTGCGCGCATAGTATAAAAGCGGAGTGTCGCAGCGCCAGCAGAAAGGATAGCTGTGCGTAAAACGCATTGTCTTGAACAGCTTGTTTTCCGCTTTCAGCTTTTTGATTATCTCCTTATCGCCGTCCTTGCAGAATACGCCTGCAAGGTCGGTGATCGCGGCTTTGAATCTGCCGCGCTCGTCCACCATCTGCACAAACGGCAGGTCGTATTTTTTGCCCACGCGGCTGTCGTCCTCGCCGAATGCGGGCGCGATGTGCACTATGCCGGAGCCGTCTGTCAAAGTGACGTAGCCGTCGTTTGTGACATAGTACGCCTTTTTGTCAACTCCGCAGTCGTAGTCGAACAGCGGCTCGTACTGCGCGTATTCATAATCTTTACCCTTCTTGGTGGATATTTTTGTATAATCCTTGCCGTCAAACAGCTTTTCGACAAGCGCGTCCGCAAGAATGTATCTTTCGCCGTCGCACTCGATCTCGGAGTAATCCTCCTTGCCGTTCATGCAAAGCGCGACGTTTGAAGGAAGCGTCCAAGGAGTTGTCGTCCAGACAAGAAAATATGCGTTGTCTCTTCCCTTAACGGGGAATTTGACGAAGACGGAAGTCTCCTCGACGTCCTTATAGCCCTGCGCCACTTCGTGTGAGCTGAGCGCCGTCCCGCAACGAGGACAATACGGCTGAATTTTGTAGCCCTTGTACAAAAGCCCCTTGTCCGCCATTTGCTTCAGCGCCCACCACACCGATTCGATATAGTTGTCGTCATAGGTGATATAGGGGTTTTTCATGTCCGCCCAATAGCCGATGCGGTCGGACATCTTTTGCCACTCGTCCGTATATTTGAACACGGACTCCTTGCACTTCTTTATGAAAGGTTCTATGCCGTATTTTTCGATTTCCTGCTTGCCGTCGATACCGAGCTGTTTTTCCACTTCGAGTTCGACGGGAAGGCCGTGCGTATCCCAGCCCGCCTTGCGCAAAACGTGGTATCCCTTCATGGTCTTGTAACGCGGGATGATGTCCTTCATGACTCGGGTGAGGATGTGCCCTATGTGCGGCTTTCCGTTGGCGGTGGGAGGGCCGTCGTAAAAACTGAACTCGGGACCGCCCTCATTCTTTTTGACGCTCTTTTCAAATATGCCGTTCTCTTTCCAGAAGGCGAGCACTTCCTTTTCTCTCTCGACGAAATTAAGATTTGTGTCAACAGGTTTGTACATAAATTGCCTCGGCTATACAAATTTATAACATTATACATATATGATAAAAAAAAAGCAAGAAATTTGCGGCACAAGCGCAAAATACGTTTGACAAAATAAATTTGTATGCTAAAATTGTAGCGTTGGCTCCCGCGGGCGTAGTTTAGTGGTAAAACGAGAGCTTCCCAAGCTTTTGTTGTGAGTTCGATTCTCATCGCCCGCTCCACAAAAAATGCGCGTCATCCCGACGCGCATTTTTTATTGCCTGCAAATGTTGCTTCAGGCTTCTATATAAACGGCATAAATATTTCCCGCTTGAGACTTACGAAAATCAAGTTGAGAATCTGTTACAGCAGGCTTTACATCAGACGCAAGATTATGATAAGGATTAATTTGCATAAAGTTTTGAAACTTCAATGCGACGTAAATTAGGATGCCAATACGCCAGAGGCATGAAAGATTAAAACACAATTCGTGTTTTTTATTTGGCTGTACTTTTACATACAAAACACAATGCGTGTTGTAAAAGGAAAGATTTTGATGTTATTTGCTAACAATCATGTCGATTGAAACACGTATCGTGCTCATATGTAATTGCGCTTTGAAACAGCGGGAGGTAAATGTCATGGATTTTTACATTGATATCCTCGGGTCAAAACGGCTTAGAATGACGCTTGTGCAAATTTTTAATTGTACATTTCAAACTATGTGTTATAATGTTATCATTAAATTTGAAGAGGTTTATATGAACGCTCTTGAAACAATAAAACTTTCAAAGTCCTATCGCGGCAAGGTCGTACTTGACGGGGTCAGCATCTGCGTGCGCGAGGGGGAGATATACGGGCTTGTCGGGCGCAACGGCGCGGGCAAGACCACGCTTATTCGCGCTCTGCTCGGTTTGGCGAAGCCGGACAGCGGAGAGGTAAGGATAAACGGCGTCTCAACACGCGAAGGGTTGGAGTTCGAGCGGAGGAAGATAGGTTCGCTTATCGACAGCCCTGCCCTTGCCCTGCATCTCAGCGCGCTCGACAATATGAAATCGGCGGCGCTTGCGTTTGGGCACTACGACGTAAAAAAACTTCGCGACCTTATCGAGCGCGTGGGGCTTGACCCGAACAATCCGATGAAGGTCAAAAACTACTCCCTCGGCATGAAGCAGCGCCTTGCCATAGCCATCGCTCTCATTGGCGATCCAAGCATACTTATCCTTGACGAACCCGTCAACGGGCTGGACCCCGCGGGCATATTTGAAGTGCGCGAGCTTTTGCAACGCCTCAACCATACCGATCACATCACGATTCTTATATCGTCGCATCTGCTTTCGGAGCTTGGCAAGGTCGCAAACAGCTACGGCGTCATCGAGGGCGGAAAACTTGTCAAAGAATTGCGCTCGTCAGACCTTGAGGAGCTTTGCCGTCCATACTACAAAGTCGTCGTCGGAGATTTGAAGACCGCGCTTAGAGTGGTCGTTGAAAACTACGGCGCGCACGAGTTTGAGATACTTCCCTACAACACGCTCGCGCTGTACGACATGAGCAAGGACATCTCTTTTGTCGCGACGATGTTCGCAAAAGCCAACGTCCCCGTGCTTAACATCTATAAATGTGAGGGCGATCTGGAGTCCACCTTTATCTCGCTTATGGGCGGGCTACACGGCGCGGAGACTGCGACCGGCAATGACGATACTCCCGTTTTTGAGGAGTTGGCGCCGAATTTTGAAGCTCCGATCGGCAGCAAACTTGACGACGCACCCGAAGCCGCCCGGACGACGCCCGCAAGCGGCGACAGCATAGAAACTATGTCAGTAAACGACGATAATAGCGCCGAAACTAAATCCACAGACGGAGATGGCGCACAAACGGCGCCTACGGACGGAGACATCAAAGCCGAGGAAACTGAAGGCGATACCGCCGAAAATCCGGGCGAAGGAGGCAATTTATGAGTAACGATCGTTTTTCAATGTGCCTCGCTTCCGATCTCTTCAGAGTCAAAAAGCTGAAAAGCGTGTTTGTGGCCCTAATCCTGATGTTCCTCATCCTCTTCCTGACCTTTGCCGTGTGCTGGGTCGGCTCCAACCTGGTAAGCAAGGTTGAGGTGAGCGAAACTCCCTCCATTGAAGGCGAAACGGCGCCCACTATCACACAAGAAGAAAAGGACGGCCTGCTTGCCGCCCTCGACAGCGTCATCAACGACAGCCTTATGGGATCGGGCGCGATCTGCCTTATGGAGTTTTTGGTGATGATAATCACTTGCATCTTCGTCGGCAAAGACTTTTCAAACGGAACTATGCGGATCCTCGTCTCGCGAGGCGCAAACCGCGTGCACCTATTTATCTCCAAATGGCTGACGATGGCCATACTTGTCGTGGCATACTCGCTGTTCGCTCTGCTTGTCAGCGGAATTTTGTACGCGTTCAAAAACGACGGGAGCTTCACGGGATATGATTTCGGCATTCTGATGCGGTGTTTTTCTCTGCAGCTCCTCTGCAACCTCGCAAGTATGACGATATCGCTTATGATAGCTTTCCTGTGCCGTTCCTCTGGCTCCGCGCTTGGAGTGTCCATAGGCCTTTATATCATTCTGTCCGTCGCGCTGTCGATAATCTCCACCGTAGTCTCCCTTTCGGGAGGCAATCAAGATTGGATGATGTTTATGCCCATGCAGCAAATGAACGTCGCGGCAAGCGCCGGGTCTTACTCCACCGACCAGCTTTGCGCCGTTATCATAATGCCCATCGTCTATATCGCGATAGCTTTCGCTGTGGGCGTCTCTACCTTCGTCAAGCGCGATATCAAGTGATTTGACTGCATTTGCGCGCTTTTATTTTCAATAAAAATATATACAGCGGGTACAAACGCCCGCTGTATATATTTGCTGTGAGCCAACTTTGACTCCCTCTACCGAAGCGGAAACAGCGCAGGTAACTCCTTCAAAGTTTCCCCATGGCACACGCCAACGCCTGCTTAGTGCTGCTGCGGTCAAGCTCTGACACGGTTCACAGTATGACATTGCACGGGACCTTGATATCAACACTCCTTACGCTGTGCGGCCAACCATAGCGAAAGCCGAGGAAGGTGTTCGATACTGCTATTGCGGATTGCAGTTTACAGGGCACCGCAAGCTCCCCATCTATCACAGCATAGAGAGTATAGCATTAAACGAAAGTTTTTGCAACCTAAATATTTCAAATTTGAAAAGCGGATATTGCGACTTAATGCGGAAATTGTTTATATTCGAAAAATAAATCCTATACGGCATAAGCGCTGAGTATAAAATATGCGAAATTAAAATCCCTACGGTTTAAGGGCTGAGTATAAATATGCAAAACAGAATCCCACTGCGGTTTAATGCCGAATATAAATAAGCGAAGCTACGCTTCGGCGTAGCTTCGCCAAATGTCCGCAAAAACGGCTTAAAGTTTATGGACCGCCACGTCGTAGGCGGAGGCCGTGGCGGAAGAGATGCGGCCGATGTGGTCTGCGTCGCCTACTATAAACATACGTTCAAATTTACCTTCGAGGTCTTTTGCGAGTTGATTGACCGGGCGGGCGCCGAGCGAAAGAATGACGGCGTCAACATCAACGTGTACGGGAGCGCCCTTCTCGACGCATTTTTTGCCTTTATAGATCACGGGCTGCAGGTTGACGCCGCTCTCGTCGATGGAAACAAGTTTGCTGCGGGTCATAAATTCCGCCTTGCCCTCAAGCCTTGAAAGCGCGTCGTCCACGTGCTGGAACCAAGTGCCCGGGGCTATGGTCGCCGCCATTTCGACGACGGTGAGCGAAGAGACTCTGTCCGAGATATATTCGGCGACTTCGAGGCCTGTCATGCCGGAGCCGATAATTGCGACGCGTTTTCCGCTGAGGTCAACCTCGTCGGTAAGCACCTGCGTCGGAATGTAGACATTTTCTCTGTCCGCGCCCGGAATTTTAAGGGATTTATACGCCTCGCCGCCCGTGGCGATTATGACCGCGTATGGATCGTAAGAAGCGATGACATCATAGTCCGCGTTTACGCCAAGCAATATTTTTGCGCCGTATTTTTGCGCGTTGACAGCGATATCCTGCGCGCACCAAGCGATCTTTTCCTTTTTGGGCGGTTTAGACGCCAGGTTTATCTGCCCGCCGATGACGTTTTCCTTTTCGAGCACGACTACGTTGAAACCTCTGCGTGCGGCAAATTCCGCGGCGGTAAGTCCCGCGACGCCCGCGCCAACAACTACAACGGTCCTGCCGTCGCCGTCATGCGGAAGGGACAAAAACTCCTTCTCGCTGCCCACGGTCGGATTGACGGAGCAATAGCCGTGGTCGCCTACGTAGGCGTTCTCCTGCATGCTTTCGATGCAATTTAGGCAGCAGATACAGCGCTTGATCTCGTTTTCTCTGCCCTCGAGCGCTTTGGTCGCCCAATACGGGTCGGCGATATGCGGTCTGCCGAGGGACACAAAGTCCTGCGTGCCCTCTTCAAGCTGTCTTTCGGCCTGTTCGGGCGTGCGGATGAGGTTTGCGGCAAGCACCGGGATGGAGACTTCCTTCTTGACCGCGGCGGCGAGATATTTGCGCCATCCGAGGTCGAAAGAGGTGGGCTCCAGCCAATAGTTGAAGGTGTCGTACGCGGCGGAGGAGACGTCTATCGCGTCCACACCGAAGGACGCGATCGCCTTCGCGTAGCGCAACCCCTCCTTGAAGTCGTATCCGACGTCGGGTTTGCCTATCTTGTCGTAGAACTCGTCGAGCGTGAGGCGCACGATTATGGGATAGTCCCCGCACTTTTCGCGTACCCCGTCGATTATCTCCTTCAAAAAGCGCAGGCGATTTTCAAAACTGCCGCCGTATTCGTCCTTGCGCTGATTGGTGTTCGGCGACAAAAATTGCTGAATGAGATATCCGTGAGTGCCGTGAAGCTCCACGCCGTCCACTCCCGCCTGCTTGCAGCGGAAGGCTGCGTCCACAAATTGCTCCACCAGCTTTTTGATTTCGCCGTGGCGTAGCGCGCGCACTCTGCCGCCCGCAAAGTAACTCGGCTCGCAAGCGGAGGGCGCCACCGAAGATTTAGTAAGTTTTTTGTCTATGAGGACTTTGCCGAGCGACGGAGCGACCTTGAAGAGCAACTTCGGGAAGTTTTTGCATACCCGCGTGCAGGCGATCGCAAAAGGAACTGTGCCCACCGCAAGCCCTACGTTCTGTCTGCCGGGATGATGCAACTGAACAAACAGCTTTGCGCCGTGACGGTGTATGCGATCCGCAAACTCGCGAAGCCCTTCGATATGATAATCGTGGCTTGCGCCAAGCTGCGCAAACGCCGCCGCGCCGTGCTTGTCGTTTACGCGGGTTATCTCCGTGATGATAAGTCCCGTGCCGCCCTTGGCGCGCTCCTCATAATAGTCCATAAGTTGCTCGGTGACGCGCCCGTCAAGCTGTCCGAAGCCCATAAGCATAGGCGACATGACTATGCGGTTTTTGATTTCGCAGCCGCCTATCTTCATAGGCGAAAACAACATCTTATATTCCATATTTCCCTCTCGTCGTCAAATCTTTTGTGCAAAATTTATTACGGCACAAAAATATTATTTGCCATAAAGATATTTTATCATATTGTTTTGATATATTCAATACCGAATTTCGCGCCCGCGCGCGATGTATGATGTATATTTTGTATGTGTAAAAAAATCGGAATTGGTTTTCGCCATATCCAAAACGGCGGAAATATTTCCAAAGCGCCTTGCTGAGCGCAAGCGCCGCCCCGATAGGTAAAAAATGCCCGCAAACTTTCTGCGGGCGAATGACATTAAATCAGAATTTTATATGCCGTCGGGCTTTTGCCGCTGTAATTAGGCATAAGCGCGACGGGTTTTACTTGATTCAATCCAACTTTATGCCGTTTTGCAAGCAATATGCGGTCAAGGTGTTTTCAATCAGCATCGCCACGGTCATAGGGCCTACGCCACCGGGCACTGGGGTTATATACGAGCACTTATCCGATACGCCCGCAAAGTCCACGTCGCCGCAGAGCTTGCCGTTTTCGTCGCGATCCATGCCGACGTCGATGACGACGGCGCCTTCTTTGACCATATCCGCCGTGACAAACTTGGCTTTGCCTATAGCCACGCACAGAATGTCCGCTCCGCGCGCGACCTCGGCGAGGTTTCTTGTGCGGGAGTGGCATATCGTGACCGTGCAATTTTTGTTGAGGAGGAGTTGCGCAAGCGGCTTGCCCACAAGATTGGAGCGCCCTATCACGACCGCGCTCTTGCCCGCGAGCGGAATTTCGTAGTGCTCAAGCAACCTGATGACGCCAAGCGGCGTGCACGCGACAAGGCTGTCCCTGCCCGTCCAAAGTCTGCCCTTTTGCACGACCGTGCAGCCGTCCACATCCTTTTCGGGAGAAATTAGGTCGATAAGTTTTTCCTCGCTGAGACCGGCAGGAAGAGGAAGTTGCAATATCATGCCCGTTATGTCTGGATCTTCGTTGAGTGCGCGTATGGCGCTCGCCACGTCGTCAAACGAGCTGTCCTCGGGCAATCTGACAAGGCGGGAGTTCATCCCCACCTCCTCGCAGGCCTTTATTTTGTTGCGGACGTACACTTCGGAAGCGGGATCGTTGCCGACAAGTATGACTGCAAGCCCTACGTTTGCGCCCTGCGCCTTCAAAGAGGCGAGCCTCTCCTTTATGTTTGCCCTGATAGCCGCCGCGACGACCTTGCCTTCGATAAGTTGCATAATATCTCCTTGCGTAAATCTATATTGATATTTTAGCACGGATAAGCTCGCATTTCAACCTTATATTTATCTGCCGCGCCCTATATCGAGCGAGCGCCGCATCGGGCGCCCGCTAAGTTTGTGCCATAAAACGCCGTATGCCTTGTCAGATGGGCATGTTGTGCGTATTTTTCTGAATGACGTCGTGCGCGCCGCCCTCGACTATGCTTGTTGCTGATACAAGGGTCATCTTGGCGCACTTGTGAAGTTGTTCTATCGTAGTAGCGCCGCAATTGCACATAGTGGATTTGACCTTGTACAGGCTCTTTTCGACGTTGTCCTTTAGCGCGCCCGCATACGGCACGTAGCTGTCCACGCCTTCTTCAAACCCGAGGCGGCGTTTCCCGCCCAGGTCATAGCGCTGCCAGTTGCGCGCGCGGTTGCTGCCCTCGCCCCAATACTCCTTGACATAGTTGCCGTTGATATTCAGCTTTTCGGTGGGGCTTTCGTCGAAGCGGGCGAAGTATCTGCCCAGCATCAGAAAGTCCGCGCCCATGGCGAGCGCAAGCGTCATGTGGTAGTCGTGGACTATGCCGCCGTCAGAGCAGATTGGGATGTATATGCCCGTCTTTTTGAAATATTCGTCCCTCGCTTTTGCGACCTCTATGACCGCTGTGGCCTGCCCTCTGCCTATGCCTTTAGTCTCGCGCGTGATGCAGATGGAGCCTCCGCCGATGCCCACTTTGATAAAATCCGCGCCGCATTCGGCAAGAAATTCGAAGCCTTCCTTGTCCACGACGTTTCCCGCGCCAACCTTAACTTTATCGCCGTATTTTGAACGGATAAAGTCCAGAGTGCGCTTTTGCCACACCGTATAGCCCTCGCTTGAATCTATGCAAAGCACGTCCGCTCCCGCATCAACAAGCGCGGGCACGCGGGTCTCGTAATCGAGGGTGTTTATTCCTGCGCCGACCATATACCTCTTGTGCTCGTCGAGGAGTTCGTTGGGATGCGCCTTGTGCGCGTCATAGTCCTTACGGAATATCAGGTACATAAGCCTGCCGTCTTTGTCCACAATGGGCAGCGAGTTGAGTTTATGGTCCCAGATGATGTCGTTCGCTTCCGCAAGCGTGGTGTTTTCGGGCGCGGTGATAAGCCTTTCGCGCGGGGTCATAAACTCGCGCACTTTGAGGTCGCCGCTCATTCTGCTGACGCGGTAGTCGCGGCTTGTGACTATACCCATCAAAATTCCGTTCGCGGTGCCGTCGTGAGTGACCGCCACCGTATTATGTCCTTTCTTCGCCACAAGGTCGATGACGTCCGCAAGAGTGCTGTCCGGCGTCACGTTGCTGTCCGAGACGACAAAGCCCGCCTTATGGTTTTTGACTTTGCGAACCATTTCCGCCTCGCTTTCCACGCTTTGAGAGCCGTAGATGAAGCTGATGCCGCCCTCTTTGGCAAGCGCTATGGCAAGCGTGTCGTTTGAGACGGATTGCATTATCGCGCTTACAAGCGGAATGTTGAGAGATATCGCCGGCTGCTCGCCTTTGGCGAACTTTGTGAGCGGAGTTTTTAAGCAAACGTTAGCGGGGACGCAGTTTTCGTCCGTGTAGCCCGGAATTAGCAGATATTCGCTGAATGTCCTTGACGGCTCGTCAAAATACTTTGCCATGGAGGCCTCCCGATATATAAATTTTATCTATGATACATTTTTTATATGGGCGCTGTCAACCGCTTAAGGCATTTTGATTTTTTTTGTCAAAAGCGGCGCGCGCTTTTAAGTTTTACTCCTCGTCTTTCGGAAAGCCCGCCGTCGTCTGCGTAACGGTGAATTGGCAACCGCTTACAATCTCGATAGGCAGCTCTCCTCTGTCGCCCGCATATTCCGAAGTCGTATCGTTCGTCCAATATTCCCTGCTTGCGTCGGACGGCATGACCGCGCGTTTATAATATTGTGTGGGCAGATCTTTGAAAAGATCGTTGATAGCCGCCGCCAAAGTGTCGACTATATACTCGTTGCCCGCCACATCGGAATCTCCTCTGAAACCGGCTGCGGAGCACGCCGAGCACAGATAGTCGTACGCCTGTCGGTCTATCCCGTCAAAATATACCTTGATGTCCAAAAGGTCGCACACTTTGCGGCCGTTAACGGTCTTTATATGCTCCGCATTCGGAGTCATCTTAACCATGACCTTCTTTGCGAAGAATCCGCAATCCCTGTCCACCTCTCTGATGTGATCGTCAAAGTATTTCCTGATGTGCGTGGCAAGGCGGGCCAGATAGCGGTCGCTGTCAATGATTATGTAGCGCTCTTGCCCCCTGTTTTTCTCTTCTTCCTGCTCCTTTTCTATAAAGAGCTTCAAAATATCCTTCTTCTGCTTCTCTACGAGGTTTGAAAGAGCGGAGACATCCACGTTGACATGATAATCCGTAGTGATGTCAAACACCCTTTTTTGAGTCTTCTTTATCTGCAGGAAGGAGCAATCATCAAAATATGCCGCGCCTCCGCCCGCGCCGAGATAGTAGCTGCGCCAATCGCTGAAGGTCGTGTATTCGCCAAGTTTGTTAAACATAAACGTGGTGACGACTTCTTTAAGCCTTGAAAGCGCTATGTCATAATTTTTCGCGCATTTCTCCACGATGGCGGCGATATCCTTTGCCTTTTTGGCCACGTCGCCTCCCAACGCTTTACCCCTCAGATAGCGCGCTGGCAATCCGCTTTCGCCAAGCGCCTGAGAGGCCTCCATAAAGACGTTGCCGCCGTTTATCATGTCCGCATATTCCAAAAACTCTTGCCACGCGTCCTCGCTGAAGCCGACGTTTACGTCAAAGTATTTTGCATAACGATAGCGGCGCTTCTTGTTGAGTCTCGGCTCAAACGGCTTGACGGAATATAAGACGCCCTCGTCAAACTCCACGCCGGAATCGTAGTGTATCGCGTCCTTTATGACGTTGCGCATGGCCTCGGCGCCGCACCGCGAGTCGATGATATACGCAAATTCCATAGCGCCCTGCTTGATTTGCCTGATGTGCTGTTTGCCGCGTTTTTTCTCCGCCTTGCGCTCCTCTCTTTCCTTCTTTTTATCCTTCTTTTCGTCGTCGTAGGAGGAATATTGATGGCGATTGCGGATACGATGTACGCGCTGCCGACGCTCGCGATATCTCCTCTCGCGAGGCTCCCATTCCCCGGAGTTGTTGTAAAAACGCGCAAAGAGTATGTCGCATATGCCGCCTACCATATAGCAGATGAAAAAGCTCATGGGATACCAAGCGATAGACTCGTCAAACGTGATGACAAAAAGCAACACAAGATATATCACTCCATATCCAAGCACTATCGACTGAAACAGCAGATTGTGCCTGTCGGTGTCCACAAACTTAATGATGTTGTTAAAAATGTTTGCGGCAAACAATAAGCCGATCGCCAAAAAGGAGATTATCAGCGCGGAATACCGCGGCATGAATTTAAGTAACATTATGCCCGTCAAAGTGGATTCGCTCTCCTTGCCGTACCATTTGCCGCCAAGCAAAATGCCGATAAGCGCGATCCATATCGCCCAGGATAAGGCGGACAGTAAGATCTCGAAAAAGTTGTAGGAACTGCTTCTTCTCATGCTCTACCTCATGTTTGAAAATACATTTTTTGCGGCGGGGACGCTCCGCCGATTTATATCCTATTTGTCCTCGCGCGTCCTCGCGCCGCCTATTGTGACCGATATTAATGTCCATCAAGTTTTGCGCAGACAAGCGGGCTTTTGCCGCTGCTTTTATTTAATGCCTTTGCGCAAAAGACCGATATGCAGCGGGTATGCTTCCTTTCGACGCGCTTAAATCGGAGTGTACATGCGCGCGACCTCTACTGCGCCGTATTGGCGGGCTCGCTGCGCGACGCGAGTCGCTTCGGCATGCTCCGCGGCGCGGGTAGCGGCGGACGTGCACCATGCGGGAGTCTTTGAAACGCTTTGGCTTGAATATGAGGGCTTTGCAGCCTGCGCTGCCTGAGCCTTTCTTGCCTCCTCTGCTCTTCTTGCGGCTTCCGCTGCCTTTCTTGCTTCCTCCGCTCTTCTTGCGGCCTCGGCTGCTTTTCTTGCTTCTTCCGCCCTGCGAGCGGCTTCCGCGGCTTTGCGAGCTTCTTCGGCTTTCCTTGCCGCCTCCGCTGCCCGTCTTGCTTCTTCCGCTTTGCGAGCTTCTTCGGCTTTTCTTGCCTCTTCCGCTCTTCTTGCTTCTTCCCGCCTTGCCTCTTCGGCTTTGCGTTCTCTTTCCGCTTTTTCTTCCGCTTCCAGTCTGTCCTTAAGCTCGTACGCGTGCCTGAAAAGGTTCTGCGCGTAGTTGTACAGCGGGGAGCCGATAAGCACTTTGACATACCAATACGCGGCGTTGTAGGCGTCGCGGGATGTGCCGCGCATCTCAAGATCCATGCCTAAGACGACGGACATGATGTCAAGTTTGCGCCTGTCCTCTATCGTGCCGGCGCTGTTTGCAAGGATGCGGTTGTAGTCCGCGAGGTCCGCCTCATAGCCTTTGGAATTTTCAAAACGCTCGTCTATTTGCGCGATGAGGACGCGTGCTTCCTGCTCCATGCGCTCCGCTCTTTCTTTTTCCCACTTGATTTTGTTCTCTTCCTTTATCCGTCTTTGTTCCGCTCTTTCGGCGCGCTTTATCCTTCTCTGCTCCTTTTCCTCGGCGGCGAGCTGCCTGCACATAGCGATCTTGGCTTTGACGTCGTCGGGAATGCCGGGAGGGACCGTGCAATCCTTATAGCACTTCAGCGCCTCCGTAGGAGATTTTGCAAAACCGTACTTGCCGTACAGATAGATATCTCCCCAAAAGTAGTGCTGTTCCTTTGTGCCTATGGCGTTCTTTTTGAGGGACGCCAGACTCTCTTTGAAATATGAGGCGAGATATGCGACCATTTTGTCGTCCATGGCGCTTTGCAAAACCTCGCCCGCGGAGTTTACCACCGTGACGTTGTGCGGAAACGACGTGCCGTCGCCCGAAGTCTCTATGTCGCGGCAGACCGCGAAGACGGCGGAGGTGCCGTTGCCTATGACGACGCGCTTTATGCCGTCTAAAGTCTTCCTGTCTATGCGCTCTATCCTGTCTATGCAGTCGGGGAAAATAAGTTCGTCGCCCGAAACTTTGCGGTTTATGACTCTCGCTACGGATATCTCGCCGTCCTGCGAGACGGAATATTCATAATTGTTTTCAAGATCGAGATATTGTGAATAAGTTATGTACTTGTGCGCCTTAAGGCTACCGCCCGTCTTCGGCTTTTCGTGAGCTTCCGCGGCCTCCGTAGTGACCGACGACTCGTTATCCTTAGCTTCCTCCTCCGCGATTTTTGTTTCATCAAAAGGCTTGACGTCTTCGATCGAGCGCTCGTCCTCAAGTCCGTCCGCACAGATCACGGGAGCGCTAATCGCGCTGTCCTTATATATCTTCACGACGTGCGGAGGCAGCACGATAAGCCTGTTTGCGGATATTTTTCGCCTTTGCGGAAATTTTCCGTCCGCAAAACAGCCCTCGCCGAAGATGACGTTATTCACGTTTTTCCTCTTATTGGGCGCGAAACTTCCGCGAAAACCCTGCAACCCGTCAAACAAAAGCGTATCCCCGTCCACGTCG
The DNA here is from genome assembly GCA_947589635.1 of uncultured Clostridia bacterium. Taxonomy (GTDB): domain Bacteria; phylum Bacillota; class Clostridia; order Christensenellales; family CAG-917; genus CAG-475. The sequence goes on from CANQCC010000001.1 coordinate 29,156, forward strand.
GAGTGCAGATCCACCGTCTGCGTTACAAACGACGGAAAATGCCCGCCTATCTTTGCATATTCGTTGCGGGTGTGATCCACCGCGCGGTAGCCGCCCTCGCGCTCGACGTCTCTGAGAAAGCCCAACTTGTTATCGAAAAAATATTTGAGAGTTTCGGGGGACGTGGGCTCAAATTCGCGCGAAAGTTTTTCAACCTCGCAGCCGACGTTTCCCTCTAAAGTCGCCGAAGCGGGCGCCTCAAGCGGAAGCACAAGTTCCGCCCCGCCAAACGCCATGCTCCCTATGCGCTCGATCTTTGCCTCCTGCATGTTGACAAGCAACAGCTTTGCGCCCTCAAAAGCGCCTTCGTCAATCTCGCGGACGTTTTGCCCCATATAGACAAACTCCATCGTCATGGGTTTTTTCTTTAGGGAGTTGAGGCTTTGTATCCTGCTTACGCATTTGGGGATGTAAACGGCGTCAAGATAAAATCTGCTTGCGTCCTTTGCGAAGCCCGTGACGACGTACATGCCCTTCCTGTTTTTGTCCTTCTTGAAGGTGAAAAGTAATTTGAGATAATATTTTGCCGCGTCGTCGTCATATACGGCCTGATAGGGACGATAATCTCTTTTTTTCATACCCTGTTATTCCTCATTTGCCTCGAGGGCGAGTTTTTTAAGCGTATCCCTTTCCTTCTCTCCAAGAGGCCTCGTGATCGGGCCAAGCGCCAGGACGTCCGCGATATTTACGACGTCGTAGTTATCTATAAAGTCGAGAAGTCCGTCCGTGGAGTCCTCTTCCGCCTGCTCAAGCATATTGTCGTATCTTTCCGCGTATTGAAATTGTCCTCTCAAGCGCACAAGCGCGCGCGTAAGGTCGAAGATGTCGTGCGTCTTGACCTCTTCGAGGAGATATGCGTCGAAAAATTCGTCGACCTTTTTAAGAGCCTCTTCATGCTTTGAGGGGTCGGGAAGTATTTGCCTTAGCCTCAGCTTCCTCCACTGCGCCGCGCCGCCGAAGCCCAGCTCCCGCGCGATGACGTCAAACGCCGCGTAACCCTTCTCTCCGTACGGAATAAACGTCAGATAGTGAGCAAAGATGAGCGCCTTGCCAATTTCGTTGTTTGGGATGTCCTTCATCATCGCGAGAAAATAGATCTCGTCGTCGACAAGTCCCCAACATCTCTGAAGGCCCTCGACGCCCATGCCCTCTGCGGCGACTCCCACCGAAAGACGGGTGACCATGCGGGGGTCCCAAAGCAAACTGTCGTAAAACAAGGAATAGATGTCGTCCATAATATCGTCCCTTTTCGCACTTTGTGCGTGCGTGCGCCCGTGCGCACCTGCGAGGCCTTCTGCGTTGTAGTCAATGTAAAGGCCAACTTGATTTTACTTTACCGGCGCCGTATGCGCCTTGGCTCTATCGCCCGATATGGCGCTTCTTAACTTTCGGCGCTTACTTGCCTTCTCCGTCGATTTTTTCACTGCCCGCGATCTTTTCCTCGCTTAGCGATACAAATTCCACGCACTGATCTATGTTTTGCTCTATGCCGTTGCGGCGCCTCCTGAGCGCGGGTCTGTCAAGCAACACGGCGTTTGCCGCCTCCCACAGCGAGAAGGAGCCTATGATGGACAAGATCTCCGCAATAAGCTGCTTGTCCGCAAGCACAGACACCAAAAAGTACGCTATCAGCACGCATATGCCAAACACGGACAGCCCTATGGTCTTTTTGAAATTCGCCGCAAAGTCCCAGGTGACGTCGTACGCCTTCATCGTGTAATGGCGATGCATGAGGCGCTTTATCTCCGCCTGCCTGTCCTCGTCCGCCTCGCCGTGGAAGCGGATCTTGAGCGGAATTTTTGACGGAATTATGTTTGCTTGCAAGTCGATAAAATCGTATATGTCCTCGCTGAGGTCAAGGTTCGCGCCCGTGGATAGCGGATTGTAAAGCTGATCGTCGGGCGGAAGTTTGACGTCTATGACGGCGTATCCGTTTTTATCTACGGCTTCCTCGGCGTACTTTATCAACTCCTGCATGCGTTGTCTGTTTTTTGTCATTTTTGTACCTACATAAAATATATTTGTTCGGATATTTTGTTTATTTCGTCTTATCTCGTTCGGATATCATCGGTTTGTTTGGATATGTCGGATATCTTGTTTAGTCTATCCACTCAAACGAGACGTCGCCTATGACGACGGTATCCCCTTCTTTCATGCCGCGCTTTTTAAGCTCCGCAATGACTCCGCGGTCTTTAAGCACCTTTTGGAAAAACGCGAAGCTTTCGCGGGAATCCAGCGTGACGTTTTGCTCAAGAAAATCGACAAGTCCGCCGTCCACGACAAAGTCGCCGTTGTCAAGACGATAGATCTCGAAACGCTGATCCTGCTTGGGCTCAAGTTCGAAATCCTCGTCGGGCATTATGCGCTGAGGCGGGGGCAACATGTCCACTTTTTCTTTTATGACGGCAAGCAGTTCGTCAATGCCCTCATGAGTCAGCGAGGAGATGACGTACACGTCCTTGCCTATCGCCTTTTTGAAGTTTTCTATCTTCTCTTTGTCGTCCAGAAGGTCCGCCTTGCCCGCGACGACTATTTGCGGGATCTCGACGAGAGTGGCGCTGTAGGCGGCAAGCTCCGCGTTTATCTTGTTGTAATCGTCAAGCGGGTCCCTGCCCTCGCTGCCGCTTATGTCGACGATGTGCACGATGAGGCGCACTCGCTCTATATGTCTCAAAAAGTAGTGCCCAAGTCCCGCGCCCTCGCTTGCGCCCTCTATAAGCCCCGGGATGTCCGCTATGACGTAGTTGCTGTCGTACAGGCTGACCACGCCGAGGTTGGGATTTATCGTCGTAAAGTGATAGTTTGCTATCTTTGGCTTTGCGGAGGTCAAAACGGACAAAAGCGTGCTCTTGCCCACGTTCGGGAAGCCCACAAGCCCTACGTCCGCGATGGTCTTAAGCTCCAGCGTGACCTGATGCTCCGTTGTCTTTTCGCCGAGTTGCGAGAAAGTGGGCGCCTGCCGCTGAGCATGCACGAAGCGGTTGTTGCCTTTGCCTCCTCTGCCGCCCGTGAGAAGGGTGACGCGCTCGCCGTCCTCAAACAGATCCGCGATCACCTTGCCGCTTTCCGTATCCCTGACCACGGTGCCCATAGGCACGCGCACTTCGAGGTCGGGAGCGGAGCGTCCCGTGCGGTTTTTATTTTCTCCGTCGCCGCCGTTTTCCGCCCTGTAAAACTTCTGAAATCTGAAATCTATAAGCGTATTAAGCCCCTTGTCTGCGACAAATACGACGTCTCCGCCCTTGCCTCCGTCGCCGCCGTCCGGGCCGCCGTTGGGCACGAATTTTTCGCGATGGAAGGACACCTTGCCGTCGCCGCCGTTGCCCGCCTTGATAAAAATTTTCACATAGTCAAGAAACATGTTCATATCTTACCTCTGAAGTCCTCAAGAATTGCCTTTGCCGCTCTCTTGCCCGCGCCCATCGCCATAATTACCGTCGCGGCGCCCGTGGTGGCGTCTCCGCCCGCGTACACTTTTTTTACGCTTGTGCGGCCGTCCTCGTCCACAATAAGCGTGCCCTTCCTGCCCGTCTCGAGAGAGGGCATGGACGCCTTGATAAGCGGATTAGGAGTCGTGCCAAGCGCGACGATGACGCTTTCGCAAGCAATTTCAAACTCGCTTCCCTCGACGGGATGGGGGCTGCGCCTACCGCTCGAATCGGGCTCGCCAAGGCGCATCCTGATAAGCCGCACTCCGCGTACGTTGCCGTTTTCGTCGCCGAGTATGCGCACAGGGTTGACAAGCAGATCGAATTTGACTCCTTCCTCCTCTGCGCGCTCTATCTCCTCCGCGCGAGCGGGCATTTCCGCCCTGCTCCTCCTGTACACAAGATGAGTTTCCGCGCCCAGCCTGACGGCGCAGCGAGCGCTGTCCATGGCGACGTTTCCCGCGCCGACCACTACGACGCGTTTCGCGCGCGAAATAGGAGTCGCCGCCCCGTCCTTGTACGCGCCCATAAGATTTATGCGCGTCAGGTATTCGTTGGCGGAATACACTCCGTTTAAGTTTTCGCCCTCGACGCCCAAAAACGAGGGGAGCCCCGCGCCGCTGCCTATAAACACGGCGTCAAAGTCCTCGAGAAGTTCGTCGATAAAAAGGGACTTTCCTATGACGGCGTTAAGGATTATTTCCACGCCGAGCGCCTTTACGTTTTCTATCTCCCGCGCGACGACCTCCTTTGGAAGTCTGAACTGCGGGATCCCGTACGCAAGCACTCCGCCCGCCTTGTGCAATGCCTCGAAGACGGTGACCTTTACGCCCGCTCTCGCAAGATCTGCGGCGCAGGACAGCGACGCAGGCCCGGAGCCTACCACCGCGACCTTTATGCCCGCGCGCGCAGTGGGCGCATGGACGTCATATCTTGCGGAGTTGTCCGCCGCGTATCTTTCAAGCGCGCCTATCGCGACGGAGCCTCCGAGTTTCGCCTTTCTTACGCACAGCGCCTCGCACTGACTTTCCTGAGGGCATACCCTGCCGCATATAGCGGGAAGATTGTTGTCAAGGCGTATTATATCCGCCGCGCCGTCTATGTCCCCACTCTTTATTTTAGCGATGAAATCTGGGATGCGCACGCCGACGGGACAGCCGCTTACACAGGGAGGATTTTTGCAATTCAGGCAACGCTCCGCCTCTTCCTTTGCAAGCTGCCACGTAAAGCCGAGCGCGACCTCGTCGAATGTCTTTATCCGCTCGGACGCGGGAAGCGCGGGCATTTCATGTCGTTTTGCGTCCTTCATACTTCCCTCCTCAGCCTGCAAAGATGCGCCTCTTCCTGCTCGCGATAGACAAGACTTCTTGAAATCGCCTCGTCAAAGTCCACCATATGGCCGTCAAATTCGGGACCGTCCACACAAGCGTATACGGTCTTGCCGCCGAGGCTCAGCCTGCAGCAGCCGCACATGCCCGTGCCGTCAACCATTATCGAGTTCATGCTCACCACGGTATGTACACCCGCCTTGCGCGTGAGTTCGCAGACCGCTTGCATCATTTTGAGTGGCCCTACCGCAAACACGCAATCATAGCCCTTTCCCTCCGCCATCAAGCGCGCGAGCGCGTCCGTCACAAACCCTTTTTCTCCAAACGAGCCGTCGTCTGTGACAAAGTGCGCCTCGTTTGCAAAAGAGGCAAAATCTTCCTTATATATCAGCAGGTCTTTATTTCTTGCGCCGACGATTATGTCCGCGGGCGCGCCCTCCTCAAACAGCTTTTTGGCCTGAGGATAGATGACCGCGCTGCCTATGCCGCCGCCGACAAGGCATATATTTTTGTACGCGGAAAGGTCCGTCGCGTTGCCAAGCGGCCCGACAATATCCTTGATAGCGTCGCCTTCTTTGAGCGTCCCCAGCTTTATTGTGGAATATCCCACTTCCTGCACAAGCAGGCGCACGCTGCCCTCGCTCCTGTCATAGTCGCAGATCGTAAACGGGACGCGCTCCCCATCGTCGTCCACGCGGAGTATGACAAATTGCCCCGCCTTGCAATGCTTTGCGACAAGGGGAGCGTAAATTTTGTACTCGCAGACGTTCCGGGCCAATCTGCGTTTTGATAAAAGAGTATAATTTTGCATACTATCCAAGCAACTTTTTATAGTAGTTGCAATGCTCCCTCAGGTTGCACGCGGCGCAGTCCGGGTTTTTTGAGTGGCAGACGTACCTCCCCTGAAAGATCAGAAGGTGATGAAGCCTTGACCACTTGTCCTCGTCGAAGGCCTGCATAAGTCCAATTTCAGTCTCTTCGGGGGTTTTTGCGTTTACAAGCCCGATCCTGTTCGCCACGCGGAAAACGTGCGTATCCACGGCTATGGCGTTTCCTCCGTACGCGACGGAGTAGACTACGTTTGCGCTCTTGCGCCCGACGCCTTTCAAAGCCATAAGCTCGTCGCGGGTGGAGGGCATGCCGCCTCGTTGCACGACGCTTTGGCTTAGCTCCTTTATGGCGCGCGCTTTGTTGTGATAAAATCCGCAGGAGAATATAAGGCTTTCAAGTTCCTCAATGGGCATGGCGACAAACGCCTCCGGAGTGGAGGCGACCTCAAACAGCCGCTTTGTGACCTCGTTCACGCGCTTGTCCGTGCACTGCGCCGAAAGCACCACCGCCACAAGCAACTGAAACGGAGTGGAAAAATTAAGCTCGCAATGCGCGTCGCCGTGCCTTTCTTCAAGCAACTGGTATATCTTAGTATTATCCTCAGTCATAGGGATATTATCGCATACGCGCGCAAATTTTGCAAGAACTTTGAAGCGCATAAATATATCGCGCTGCAATTTTTTACCGCCATATCTTCTCGCCGTTTTGCAGCCTTATCACAACACAGTTTTGCGACCTTATCTTCGCGCCGTTTTACAGCCTTATCACCGCGCCGTTATTTGAAAAATAAAATATCCCGACCGCGCTTTGATATCTGTCTCGCGTAAGCACGGTCTTTGCGGTCTGCATATCTTTGGCGAACAGCTTGACGGACAGCCCGCAGCCTACGTTCGCGGCGGACGGCGTGTTGATAAGCCTGCACGCGATCCCGTATCCCATAAGCGCCTCGAAAAAACGCACCGCCTCAGAGCGCGAGCGGAATGGAATGAAAAATTCTCTCATATGCCCTCCGTTTATGTAGCCGCCCGATATAATATATGCCGCAAAATATTTTCACGCCGCATAACAAAAAAATATGTCGCCTTTTTCTCGGGCGCGTTACGACTTCCACGCCTTGAAGCATAGGCTATATCGAGGGCATTATGTACGTATATCTTGACAACGCGGCGACTTCCCGCTTCAAGCCGCGCGGAGTTTTCGAAGCGTTGGCAAAAGACCTCGCCTCAAGCGCCAACGGAGGCAGAAGCGCGCACCGCGACGCGCTCAGGGCAAGCCTGAAGATTGAAAATTGCAGGCGTTTTTTGCTTGACGCGTTCGGCGCTGGCGACGAGCGCTGCCTTGTATTCACAAAAAGCTGTACCGAGGCGTTGAACCTCGCGCTGTTCGGGCTTATAAAGGGCGGCGAGCGCGTGATAACCACCGCTAACGAACATAACGCCGTGCTGAGGCCTCTATACGAGCTGAAACGGCGAGGGCTTATCGACTTAAAAATTATCTCCCAGACGCATGACGGCAGGATAGACGAGAGGGACATAATTTCGGCGGCAGCTTGCGGCGATATATTTGTGGGAGGCGGCGTCTCAAACGTGACGGGAGCCTCGTACGATATTGCGGGAGTCGCCAAAAAGATAAAGGGGCTCGGCTGCAAAATCATCATGGACGGCGCGCAGAGCGTGCCCCTTGCAGACCTCAACTTAAAAGAGCTTGGCATAGATATGCTCGCCTGCCCCGGGCATAAAGGATTGCACGGCGTACAGGGTACGGGCTTTCTTATCGTCGACAAAAGCATATCCCTCAAGCCTCTTATTTTCGGCGGGACGGGAAGCGCGTCAAAGGACGAATCCATGCCCGAGGATATGCCCGAAAGCCTCGAGGCGGGCACTCAGTTTACAGGCGGGATAGACGCCTTGAGAGAGGGCGCAAAGTGGTCGCTGGAACACATAAAAGAAACTCGGCAAAATTTTCATCAACTTGCAAAAACGGCAGTTTATAATCTCAAATCGGCAGGATATACCGTGTATTGTGAAAATTGCGACAGCGGGATAATCGCCTTCAATTTTGAAGACGCGGACAGCGGGACCGCCGCGGATATGTTTGACGAAAAAGGCGTCGCGCTGCGAAGCGGGCTGCATTGCGCACCCCTTGTGCACAAGCATTTTGGCACGCTTTCACAGGGCATGCTTAGGGCAAGCCTCGGCGTGGAGACTACGGCGCGGGACATAGCATACTTCTGCTCTGCCGCGGAGCGCGTGGCGAAAAGACTTAAAAATTTACGATAAGAAAAAAGCGGAAAAATTTCCGCATCATGACTCACGTGCGCCTCCCCGCCCCGCTTTGAAAAGCAAACTTGCCGCCGTTCAATAGCAAGCAAAAAATTCACAGCCTGAAGACCTTTACTCCGTTCACCGTCCTGCAGTTGTCAAGAAGTATACGCTTCGCCATCTTGGGAGCGATATGCCTGTACTTCTGGCAAATCAGACAGCACGCGCCCGCGACATAAGGCGCCGCCGCGGAGGTGCCGCTCATTCTTACATATGTGCCTCCCGCTTTGACGCCCTTCACGTCCACGCCTTCCGCGTAGAGGTCCGGCCTTTGCACTCCCATAAAGCTGCCGCGAGAGGTGAACGACGCGACGTTATCCTCGCCGTCCACGGCGCCAACGGAGATTATTTCCGGGCTGATCGCTGGAGACCTCAAATTGCCGACGCCGCTGTTCCCCGACGCCGCCACTACGATAAGTCCGCTTCTCGCAAGCATTTCCGCGCCCGCCTTCAGAGGGTCGACGGGGGTTTGAGGTTCCGCTCCGAAGCTCATACAGACGACGCGTATGCCATAGCTCAAAAAATTGTCGAACAGCCATTGCATGCCGTCAAGGATCCTAAACGCGCCGCTCTCGCCGCTTTCGCCTATCACCTTTACTCCCACTACGTTTGCGCGAGGAGCCACACCCCTCGTCTCGCCCGCGGACAACAGCCCGTTTCCGCACGCTACGCCCGCCACAAAAGTGCCGTGTCCGTTGTCGTCATAGGGGTATTTGCCGTCGCCAACAAAGTCTTCGAAGTGCACGATGCGCTCGGCGGGAACGGACAAGTCGCTGTGCGGAGATATCCCCGTATCGAGCACGCACATATTGACTCCGTCGCCGTCAAGTTTGTCGCTTGTGCGCTCGACGGATACTCCTGCAAACTCCCCCGGACTTCCAAGCGCAAACACCCTGCTTTGAGATGATACGTACTCCACCTCCCTCATGCGCTCGAGGCGGATGGCGGCTTTGATGTCGCAATCTATCGCGACCGCGCTTATAAACGGGTAGGCGCGCGTCACTCTGAAATCGCGCTCTATGAGACACATATGTAGGGGATTGCGCACTCTGACAAGCGCGTTTACGCTTTCCCGCGCGCCGAGCACGCTGACCACTTTGTCGTCCATCTTGGGGTTGGCCTTAAGGCGCTCGAGTATGGCATTGTCAAACTTATCCATTCAGTTCCCCTTAAGCATATCTATGATGGCGCGCATTCGGCTCAGTTGCTCCCGGGACAGAAACGGAGCCGAGGTCGCGTATAAGTTCTCAAGCGAACCGGGATCGAATTTGCCCGCCGCTTTAAGCGCGTCCGCGGCGCTTTTCAGTTCCTCGAAAAGTTGTTCCTCGCTTTTGCCGGCATAGGCGTTAAGCCGTGAGTATACGTCCTCTCCGCGCGTCGTCCCGTCGTGCGCGGGGCCATCCGAAGTCTCCCAAAAATTCATATCTCCTCCGTCACATTCAATATATGAGCGCATATTATGTTTGTGACAGGTGAGGTTATGAATTTGGACATGAACGCAATCTCCGCCCTCATGCAGATGTTCGCGGGCAAAGGGCGCGAGCCTTCGCGGGAGCAATACCCGCCGCGGGAGCAAACGGCCGCGCAGTCCCCATTCGCCGCGCAAAACGGATTGGGCGAAAAAGCGGACTTCTCCCAAAAGCCGAAGGCGGATCCGCTTGCGGGAATACTCGGCATGTTCTCGGGACAGGCGACTGACGCATCCCCTATTATGCCGATGCTTATGAACATGCTAAAACGCCCCGCCGCGCAGCCCTCCGGCAGTGTATCCGGCGAGAAACCTACGCCCGAGCCCGAACAAGAAAGGCAAAAAGACGGCAAAACAAATAAAAGCGCCGCTCCCGACGTCTCTTTTGAGGGAGCTTTTCAAAGCGCGGGCAAATTTGCGCCCATATCTTTTGCGGGATACGCGCTTATAAGCGCCCTCAACCTGCTCTCGAATCACCGCGACTGATAAATATAATACAAGGGAGCGCAAGAAGAGCGCTCTCTCGTCCCATATGCTTATGGAAAACGAGCGCTTTAGCGCGGCGAAACCATCCATCAACGCGCAGGCATATCACCAAAAGCGCATATGCGCCTGCGCGGCATATAAAACAGAGTTAAAAATTTGCAAGCAGATAAAATGACTATTGGATATAAAAAAAGCGGGCTGCCCCGCTTTTTTCAATCTGCGACGAAATGTGGAACTCTCATTTCAGATAGCCGTCTAAAATTGCCGTGTATTCGCGCTTGAGATGATAGCCGATTATGCTTTGCGCCTCATCGCCGTCTTTGAAAATCAAAACGGTCGGGATGGAATAGATGTTGAAACGCGCGGCAAGTTCCGGGCACGCGTCCACGTCCACCTTGCAAACGCTCACCCTGCCGTCGTATTCCTCGGCAAGGGCCTCGATAGTAGGCGCAAGCATTTTGCAAGGGCCGCACCAGCTCGCCCAAAAGTCCACGAGCACAAGTCCGCTTGAGATGGCACTGTCAAAATTTTCTTGGTTAAGCTCTTTTTCCATATTCAGCTCCTTTGTCATAATCGAAGTTTTATATGCTTATTATTGTCATATAAAACGTGATTTTTGCATTTTTAACGCACATTTTTATCCCCGCATGCGTCATGTGATATCGCGCGAAAAGTCGTCTTCATCCGCCTGATATTCTTCCTCGTCGGGCGCTATATCCTCGCCTCCCTGCAAGTTGTATGCGGCCTCGGCGTCTTTTATCTCGCCGTCATTTTTATCGACCTCTGGCTACATATTTTCGTCGCGCTTATTCTCTTCGACCGCGACAGCCTTATTATCGTCGGGCTTGTCCTCTTCTTTGATTATCTTGCCCTCTTCTCGAGCGTTTTCTTCGACAGAAGCAACCTTTTCTTCTTGATTTTTGACTTCCTCGCGAAGAACGTCGGCGGGCTGCTCGACAGCTGCGGCGTCATCCTCATCGGAGTCTGCGGGGACAAAACTCTTCATTGCGGCGCGACCGACTTTTCTCAAGACGGTAAGATCTATGGGGATCGCTATCGCAAGCCCTATCCCAAGTCCCGCCGCGCCGAGTATGGCTCCTGCTCCATGCGACATTATATTGCCGAGGATCGCTCCGAGTGCGCAAAGTAGCACGGGAAGAAGATATATAAGCGCGCAAAGCGTGCCCTTGACCTCGCCAACGTCCACTTCGACGACGTCGTCGACGTTTGCGCCGAGAGTGTTTCTGACGTCGAGCGTGACCTCAAGGCCGCCTTTTGAGTTTTCGCACAGTCTGCACTTGTCGCAAGCGGCGGTGCGCTTGAACGCTACGACGGCTCTTGCGCCGTCCGTCTTGACAATTCTTCCCTTTTCGATCATCTTACAGTCCGAGCGCGCGACTAGGATCTGCCAAAAACTCGTCTATTTGCGTTTCGCGCTCCTCTCCCGTATGCATGTCCTTGACCTTAAACGCGCCGCGAGCAAGTTCGTCCTCGCCTATGACGGCGACGATTTTTGCTCCCGCTCTGTCCGCATATTTAAGCTGAGCTTTCACGCTTCTGTCCATGATGTCCGTCTCCGCGCTTATGCCTAAGGCGCGCGCGGCGTTTGTAAGTTGTTGCGCGAGCGGTCTTGCTTCTGCACAGATGGGCGCGATGTACAGGTATACACACTCCGGATCCGCGGCAAATATATCGGCGTTTTCAAGCACGAGGAGCAGGCGCTCTATGCCAAGTCCGAATCCGACCGCGGGCATATGTTTGCCGCCTATCTGCTCCACAAGGTTATTGTATCTGCCGCCTCCGCAGACGGTGCCCTGCGCGCCGATCTGATTTGACGTAAATTCAAAGACGGTGCGCGTATAATAATCAAGCCCGCGCACTATCATGGGGGCTATCCTGAACGGGATACCAGCCGCGGAAAGTAGCTCCTGCACGCCTTCGAAATGCGTTTTGCAATCGTCGCACAAAAAGTCCGTGATCTTGGGAGCGCCGGCAACTATACGCCTGCAACCCTCCTCCTTGCAGTCGAGGATCCTGAGCGGATTCTTTTGAAATCTTTCGCGGCAAGTGGCGCACATGGCGTCAAGATTGTCGCCTATATAAGCCTTAAGCGCCTCGTTGAATTTTGCGCGGCAATCGGGACAGCCTATGCTGTTGAGGCAAAGTTCAAGCCCCTTCACCCCTACTCTTTGCAAAAACTCGTACGCAAGCGAGATGACCTCGGCGTCCGCGGACGGGCTGTCGCTGCCGTAGCACTCGACTCCGAATTGGTGATGCTCCCTCAACCTGCCGTTTTGCGGGCGCTCGTATCTGAACACGGACGCCAGATAGTACGCCTTCATGGGCAATACGCCCTGCTGAAGTCCGTTTTCTATAAAGCAGCGAGCCACTCCGGCGGTGCCTTCGGGGCGAAGAGTCATGCTTCTGCCGCCCTTGTCCTCAAAGGTATACATCTCCTTGTTGACGATGTCCGTAGTCTCGCCCACGCCGCGCAAAAACAGCTCGGTGTGCTCAAAAGTGGGAGTGCGGATCTCCTTAAATCCGAAAAGCGCCGCCACGTCCCGCGCGACCCCCTCGACATAGTGCCATTTGTACGAATCGGAGGGCAGCACGTCCTTTGTGCCTTTGGGAATGTTTATCATAGTCTACCTCGCCTTAAGAAAAATCGCGATTTTTCGTCGAATGATTTACGTCTCTCAGATTATATATTTTCTGAGGTTGCGCTCTTTAAGAGACGTCGAAAGATGATTTTCGACGTACTCGCGGTCGATCGTTATCTCCTTGGTGACGTTGTCGTCCGCCTCGTAAAGCACGTCTTTAAGAAGCGCCTCTATGACCGCATGCAGCCTGCGCGCGCCGAGGTTTTCGCTACTCTCGTTCTGCTCGAAGGAGATCCCCGCGATGCTGTTTATCGCCTCGGGAGTGAACGTAAGCGTCACGCCGTCGACTTTAAGCAGTTCCTTATATTGCTTTATGACCGCGTTGTCGGGCTCCGTCAGTATCTTAACAAAGTCGTCCTTGGTCAGGTTGTCAAGTTCCACTCTGATGGGGAAACGGCCCTGAAGTTCGGGAATGAGGTCCTCCATTTTTGACATGTGGAAGGCGCCCGCCGCGATGAACAAAATGAAATCCGTGCGAATAGAACCATACTTTGTCTGCACCGTGCTGCCCTCGACTATGGGAAGGATGTCGCGCTGTACGCCCTCGCGCGAGACGTCGTGTCCCTGTTGCGCTTCGTTTGCGTTTGCGGCGATCTTGTCTATCTCGTCAAGGAAGACCACGCCGTCCTGTTCCGCGCGGATAAGCGCTTCCTGCACTATGGAATCCTGATCGACCATATGCTCGGATTCCTGCGCGATTATGGTTTCCATCGCCTGTTTGACCGTTATCTTGCGGCGCTTGACGGGGGCTCTGTTGCCGCCCATCAATTGCCCGAAGATGTTGCCGATATTGACCGCGTCGGAAGGGTTGTTGCCCACCTGAATCTGCATGGGTCTGGGCTGCTGCCTTATCTCCATTTCAACGGTGAGCGCGTCGAGGTGTCCCGCGCGGAGTTCGCTTCTCAACTCCTCTTTAAGCACTTCGTCGCTCTTGTCCTCGGTGCCGCTGCCGTTTTTGCGGATGGGAAGTAAGATGTCCACAAGTTTATTTTCCGCAATTTCGGTGGCTTTTGGCAGCACTTCCTTAAATTTTTCGTCCTTTACAAGGCGGATAGCGACTTCCACAAGGTCGCGGATTATGCTTTCCACGTCCCTGCCGACATAGCCGACTTCGGTGAACTTTGTGGCTTCCACCTTGACAAACGGAGCTTTGACCACCTTGGCGAGTCTGCGCGCGATCTCCGTCTTGCCCACGCCTGTAGGCCCCTTCATGATGATGTTTTTGGGGGTGATCTCCTCTCTCAGCTCCTCGGGGAGTTTGCTGCGACGGTAGCGGTTTCTGAGAGCTATCGCCACCGCGACTTTTGCCTCGTGCTGACCGATGATGTATCTGTCAAGCTCGGATACGATTTGTTTGGGAGTCAATATATTTTCCATACTTCACCTCAGACAGTCTCGACCGTGATGTGGTCGTTGGTATATACGCATATCTCGCTTGCGATCTTCAGCGCGCGCACGGCGATCTCCTTGGCGCCGAGTTTTGTCGCGCTGACAAGCGCCCTTGCCGCCGCGAGCGCATAGTTTCCGCCGCTTCCAATGGCGCAGATGCCGTTTTCCGGCTCGATGACTTCGCCTGTGCCGGAGATGACGAACATGGACGTGGCGTCGGCGGCTATCATAAGCGCCTCCAACTTGCGCCCGCCCTTATCCAGCCTCCACAATTCGGCAAGCTCCACGGCGGCGCGCATAAGGTTGCCGCTGTACTTCTGAAGCATTGCCTCAAATTTTTCCGACAGCGCGAAGGCGTCGGATACAGAACCTGCAAAGCCTATGACGACTTTGTCCTGATATATGCGCTTGACCTTGACGGCGTTGCCCTTCATTATGACGCTCTCGCCCATGGTGACTTGCCCGTCGCCGGCGATCGCCGTGACTCCGCCGCGTTTGACAGCGCAGATTGTAGTGCCGCGAAATTCCATATTTACCTCTCTTCGATTATTGCCGTGATAGGCATATATCTATCTTTATAACAGCGGTTTTTCCGCTTTGAGTCCTGATCTGATTTTCAAAGCGCTTCAAGTTGCGCCTTATATTCTCCGACAGCGCGCACGGCGATGTCGCCATAGGCAAGTTTTCTCGCCTTTTTGTCGCGTATGCCGCTAACCGTAGGCAATATCCCGAGGTTGGCGTTCATGGGCTTGAAGTCCTGCGCGCAGCCCGAAATATATGCGCAAAGCGCGCCAGTCACGCATTCTTTCGGCGGAGGGGGCAGCTTTTTGCCCTCAAGTTCATAAGCCAGCGCCCTGCCCGCGATAAGTCCGCTCATTATGCTTTCGACGTATCCCTCAACGCCGCTCAGCTGCCCCGCGATATACAGCGGAGCCTCGCTTTTTATCACTCTGAACAAGGCGTCAAGCACGTCGGGCGAGTTTATATAGGTGTTTCTGTGCATCACGCCGTAGCGCAAAAACTCCGCCTCTTTAAGCGCCGGGATCATGCCGAAGACGCGCTTCTGTTCGGGATAGGTCAGATTTGTCTGAAATCCCACAAGATTAAAGCAATCTCCCGCGACGTTTTCCCGCCTCAGCTGGACGACCGCGTACGCTCTCTCGCCCGTAGACGGGTTTCTAAGTCCAACGGGCTTGAGAGGCCCGAAACGTATCGTATCGCTGCCGCGCTTTGCCATTTCCTCTATGGGCATGCAGCCGTCGAAGAGTTCTCTCTTTTCAAAATCGTGCAGTACGACGGTCTTTGCGCTTACAAGCTCTCTGAAAAACGCCTCGTACTCCTCTTTTTGCATCGGCAGATTAAGATAATCGTCTCCGCCCTTGCCGTATCTGCCGCCGAAATACGCCTTTGTCATGTCCACGCTTGAGGCGGAGACTATGGGCGCGATGGCGTCATAGAAGAACAGCCTGTCCTTGCCCGTCAGCTCTCCCAGAAGCTCCGCCATGGCGGGCGAAGTAAGAGGGCCTGTGGCGACAACGGTCGGCGCATCATCGAGAGACGTGACTTCCTCGCGCACAAGCTGAAAGTCCTCGTACCCCGCAAGTTCCTTTTCGACCGCCTTTGAAAACTTCTCTCTGTCCACCGAGAGCGCGCTGCCCGATGGCACTCTGCACTCCCTCGCAAGCGGAAGAAGAGCGCAACCCAATATGTCAAGTTCCTCTTTAAGTATGCCGGACGCGGTGGATCTTTCCTCCGACTTGAGCGAATTGGAGCACACAAGCTCCGCAAGATCGCCCGTCTTGTGCGCGCCCGTGCCCTTAATCGGCCTCATTTCGTACATTTTGACGGCGTAGCCTCGCCTCAGCAGCTGCAAAGCGCACTCCGAACCCGCAAGCCCGCCGCCTATGACCTTGACGACTTTCTTCATTTTTTATCTTCCGATCTGACAAGTTCTCTATGCTTGCAATCGTGGTTTGTGCAGACGTAGTAGGTCTTGTCCTCCCGCTTTGACACGCGCATGACTCCGCCGCAATCGGGACACAGCACGGGGGCGGGAATATCCCAGCTTATAAATTTGCATTTCGGATAATTTGAGCACCCGTAGAAGGTCTTTCCGGTTTTGGACACGCGCTTATACACGTCTCCGCCGCACATCGGGCACTTGCCGACCGTCTCCGCGATAGGCTTTATGTTCTTGCAGCGCGGATAGTTGGGGCAAGCGAGGAAAGGCCCGTATTTGCCGTGGCGCACTACCATTTTTGCGCCGCATTTGTCGCATATGACGTCGCTCTCCTCGTCGGGCAGATAGCCTCCGCCGCCCTGCCTTGCCGCTCTTTCGAGGAATTTTTGCAACCTGGGATAGAACGAGCCGATAAGCGACTGCCACTCAAGCTCCCCTTCCGCCACCTTGTCGAGCGCTCCCTCGAGGCGCGCGGTAAAGTTGAGGTTCATAATGTCGGGGAAATTCTTCTCCATATATTCCTCTACCGCCTCGCCAAGCTGAGTCGGTGCGATGGCCTTCTGCTGTTTTTCGGTGTATTGCCGCTTGTCGAGCACAGAGATTATCGACGCATACGTGGACGGACGGCCTATGCCGTTTTCCTCAAGCGCCTTGACAAGCGTCGCGTCGTTGTACCTCGCGGGAGGTTTGGTGAATTTTTGCTCCGCCTTGATGTCGTCAAGGTTGAGCCACTCCTCCTCGGAGAGGTCGGGCATGGTGTCAAGTTCTTTATTTTCGTCCTCTTCCTTGTCTTCTGTGGCGCTGTACACGACGGTGAATCCCTTAAATTTTACGCTTCTGCCCTTGACGACGAAGCCGAGGTTTTCGCTTCCGTTTTCCGCAAGGATATGCACGCGCATCGTGTTGTATTGCGCCGCCGTCATCTGAGACGCCAAAAAGCGCTCGTAGATGAGTTTGTACAGCCTGAATGCGTCCCTGTCCATCTTGCCTTCGAGGGACTTTGGCGTGCGGCGAAGGTCGATGGGCCTTATCGCCTCGTGAGCGTCCTGCGCGTTTGCGCCCGTCTTGTAGACGTTGGGCACGCGAGGCGCATACTCCTTGCCGTAGTTTTGCGCTATAAACCCAAGCGCTATCCGCTGGAAATCGGGCGACACTCTGACGCTGTCCGTTCTTATATAGGTGATGAGCGCGTGTTGTCCTTCGCCCTCTATCTTGACGCCCTCGTACAGGGACTGAGCCACGCGGCTTGTGCGCTCCGCGCTCATTCCAAGTTTATGGCTTGCCTCCTGCTGCATCGTGGAAGTCGTGAACGGAGGCTGAGGCTTTGACGAGGTCACGCTCTTTTTGATGTCGTCCACGCGGTATCTCGCCGTGCGCATAAACGACGTAATCTCGCCCGCCTCGCTCTCGTTGCAGACCTTTATCTTTTTGCCGTTGCTCTCCACAAGAGTCGCGGAGATTATATTTGATTTTATTTTTCTCGCGCCGATCTTGAGAAGCAATGCGTTTATCGTCCAATACTCTTCGGGGACGAAGGCGCGGATCTCCTTCTCGCGATCCACAATCATCTTGAGGGCCGCGGATTGCACTCGCCCCGCGGAAAGTCCGGAGCGGAGCTTGCGCGAAAGTATGGGAGATATCTTATAGCCCACAAGTCTGTCGAGCACTCTGCGCGCCTGTTGCGCGTTGACAAGGTTCATGTCCACCGCGCGCGGGTTTTTGATGGCGTTTTGCACGGCGGAATGCTGCGGCGCCGAGGTGGTACAGTTTGTAGCGGCGCGCACCGGCGGCACGCTGCGGCTGGGCCCGGCGACGCTGTACACCATCTTGGCGAAGTTTGAGGAGG
>CANQCC010000002.1 GCA_947589635.1 uncultured Clostridia bacterium
AAGCGCTCTACCAACTGAGCTATACCCCCATTGAATGCTATAAGATAATATCATCAGAGGTATGCGTTTGTCAATTGTTTTTTCCAAAAAATCGCGCGCTTCTTTGCGGCGTTACTCTTTTGCGGCCGCTTTACGTTTGCGCTGACGGCGGGAGGGCTTGTAGGGCGGCAGTATGACCGTAAATACCGTGCCTTTGCCCTCGACTCCGCGGCAGGTGATTGCTCCGCCGTGAGCCTGAGCGGTGGCGTAGGCGATGGAAAGTCCAAGGCCGAAGCTCTTGTTGTCCTCATTTTGGCGCGCTCCGTCCGTGCGGTAAAAGCGGTCGAAAACGTGAGTCGCCTCCTCTTTGGTCACGCTTTCGCCGGTGTTCATGACGGACAGGCGGACGCGCTTTTTATCGCCGGTAAGTTTAAGGCCGACCTTGCCGTTTTCAGAGCAATATTTGACCGCGTTGTCAAGCAGGATAACGACAAGCCTTTCAAGCGCGCGTTTGTCGCCGAGCACGTTGAGTCCCGGCGTGATGGTAGTGACTATGTCCACGCCCTTTTCAAAGCAGACGGGCTCGAAACTGAGGCAGGCGCCCTCGCATACCGAACTGAAATCCAGCTGCTCGAAGGGCAGGACGGATTGCTCCAGCTTGCTTAGCTCCAGCATATTTGTGATGAGGTCCTGCATGCGGACGATCTGCGTGTCTATGCTCTCTATCCAATGGATGTTGTCCGCGACCGTGGTCTCGGGCTCCGATTTTATGACGCTCAAGTTGGCGGCGATGACCGTGAGAGGGGTCTTAAGCTCGTGCGAGGCGTTGGCGGTCAGATCGCGCTGTTTGGACATCGCGTCCGCGACCGGCTGCAAAAGCTTTGCCGAAAGCAGATAGGCTATGAGGGCGGCAAGCCCTACCGAACAACAATAAAGCAGCACCGTAAGAAGCCCGGTATTTAGGAGTTGCGAGCGATAGCCCGTCCTGTCTATGACCGCGATCACCTTAAAGTCGCCGTGCTCCGCGCTGTTGCAAATGAAGTAGTGTCCGCCGCATTTGAACTTGCCCGCTTTGCCCGTCGGGAAAGAGGCGGCCTGCTTTGCGAGGTCCTCCTTGCAGTCTTCAAGATAGGAGATGTCGTCCTTTATGACGCAGAAATTTTCGGCGATGTTGACGTACACAAAAAAGCACTTGAGGTTTTGCGGCGCGGTCTCGTTGTAGGCGTTTGGCGCCACGAGCGCCTTGTCAAGCGCGGAGGACATGTACGAATCGTTTGCGATGCAGATTATGCCGAAAAATCCGCCGAGAAGCAATGCCAAAAACACCGCCGCAATAAGCGTGGTGGCAAGGGTAAAAATAATTCTTTGCTTCCTGACGAGTTGCATAAAAAGGACTTTATCTTATCATTTTGTACAATAAACTGTCGGTTTATGACTTTTGTACAAGTCTGTAGCCTACGCCGCGCACGGATTCTATCGTGAAATTGGCGCCGAGGTGCGTAAGCTTTTTTCTTAAGAAGGACATATACACCTCAAGGTTGTTGCTTTCAAAATCGCTGTTCATGCCCCACGCCTTGAGGATGAGGTCCTCCTTGGGAGCGACGAAACTTGGATATTCAAACATATAGCGCAACAGCTCGAACTCCTTGCCGGTGAGGCCTATCTCGCCGTTTGGGGTGGACAGCACGTAGGTGGTCAGATCGAGCGAAGCGTTTGCAAACTCCAGCTTATTGTCGCTTACAAGCTTGCCTTTGCGCCTCAGCACCGCGCGCATGCGGGCAAGCAGCTCGCCGGTGGAGAACGGCTTTGAAACATAGTCGTCCGCGCCTCTGTCAAGCCCCGTGATCTTATCGTTTTCGTCGGTCAGGGCGGTGAGCATTATGACGGGAGTGTCCATCTTTTTGCGGCGGATCTCGCTCAACAGGTCAAAACCGTTCATTTTGGGCATGATGACGTCAAGTAAAATGAGGTCGTACATCCCTGTGGACGCGAAATTAAGACCGTCCGCGCCGTCGTATACGCAGTCCACGTCATATCCGTCTTTCGTCAACATTTTTGCGAGCGCTCTTGACAGCTCTCTTTCGTCTTCGACAAGTAAAACACGCATAACTGCCTCCTTTTTGATTATAGTATTTTTTTATAATTAAAACAACATTAAATTTGCCTTTATTTGCCTGACGCCTCGCCTCGCAAATAAAGAGGGGGCGATAATTGTAATAATATATATGACGCATCTTATCGTGCGCTTGCAAGGCGGGCGCGCGCGTGATAAAATATAGCCGAGGTATCTATGCAAAAAAGCTTGCGCGTTTTCTCATTGATCATGCTTGTCGCGCTGACGGCGATCGTCGCGTGCGGCTTTTCGTTTGGGTGCGCGGCGCGCGAGGCATATGCGGCGGGCAATATCAAGTTTATAATTTCCGCCAAAGCCGCTCCGGACGGCGCAGACTACGGCTATGATTGGACGCTCACCTGCAAGACGGACGAGGGCGAAGAGGTGCTGGCAAGGGCGCAGTACGCCTATTTTATTGACCCCGACAATCGCAATACCGACGTAGTGCCGGGCGCGGTTTTTGTTGAAAAAATAAGGGATTATCTTAGTAAAAGTGGGCAAAGCGAACCCTATACAAACTTCGACGTGACCTTTGATTTGCCCAAGTTTAGCTCAAGTATAAGCGAAAACCGCGTCACGGGCTATTCCGAGACGGGCACCGCGGATATAGGATTAAGCGCGGAAGTCCCAAATATGATCAACGCGAACCAGGGCGAAACGGACGCCAACGCGAAGCTCAGCCTGCAATATAAGGTTGGCTTGGACGGAGTATACAGGACCCAGAACGGCGGACAAACGGAGGGAGACACGTTGTACTTCGGCGCGGGCGTGCCGGTTGGCGTATACTATGTAAGATACGCCGCTATGACGGAGGTCTATTTGAATATAAACATGGAGCCCGAAGCACCGAAAAAGTGCGAAGTCTATCAATATGGCGAAGACTTTGAATGCGAGATAGTAAAATCCCCGGCTCCTGTTCCGGACGTGGACAGGGTCATCACGGCGACGTACGGGACTATCATAAGCAGCACTTACTCTTTGATAGAGCCGCGCCCGAGAAACGGACAATTTGAGGCGTACGACGATAGTTATAGCGGCGACGATTTGCTTACGGTGGGCGAATATACCGTAAAATATCGCTTTAATTCTTATAACGAAAACTATACCCCCAGCGAGGCGGTCTCATTTACGCTGAGGATAGTCCCGCGCGAAGTTACCGTGTACGTGGGCAACGTAAGCTCGCACAAGGGCGACCCCTGTCGCGACCTCGAAAAGGAAGTCGCCGTAAGCGTATCCGCTTTGTCGCTTATCGGGGAAGATACGCAGGAAGACCTCGGCATGCAGCTGTTTGTTAGAAATTTCGACAAGGATAAGGCGGGCATTTACTTTATCGACGTAAGTTTTTCAAACCCCAACTACACGCCGGTCGTGCAAAACGCGGAGGGATCGCCGGTGCCTTACGGAGTGTACAGGGTGTTTGAGTATCGCTATGACGTCGTGGCGACGGACGGGAAAAAATTTATAGTATGCTGCGACAATATAGAAGGCGTGGAAGTCGCGATAGTCGCCAATCCCGTCTCGGACGAAATTATCGGCGTGGACGGCGAAAACGGCAGGATCGGACTTAGGGCGATGGCGTCTTACACCGTGATGTTTTGGCGCCTTGAGGAGAGGGTCACTCCCCCCGAAGCGTACAGCGTGGAGTGGGTGGACCCCATGGACGGCGCGATAGCGTATTCGCTGTATGACAGCTCGGGCGAGAGCGACGGCAGAGACCTGCAACCTCTGTTGAGCGGCGTAAATACCCTGACCATCCCCGCCTATCTCGACTCGTTTATTCTGTACGCGGAGGACAAGCTGCCCGTCGTTGAAAACGTCTGGCAGTGGTACAACATCTTGCTGATATCGCTGTGCGGATCGCTCGCTTTGGCGGTGGCATTTACGCTTGCGGCGGCGGCAAGAAGAAGGAGGAGAGTATGGTGAGCATCATCATTGCGCTTTCAAAGACATATTCTCTTACCTTGGGACTTGCCCTGGCGGCAGTCGCGCTTGCGGCGATAGTTACGGTCGCGGCGATAGAGTTTGCAAGGCTGAAAGAGAGGGAAAAGAAGTTGCTCGGCAGCGACGAATACCGCCATATCCCGCGCCCGAAGCCTAAGATCGTTACGCCCGAAGAGGAGAAGCGAGAGGCTAAACGCGAGGAAAAAAAGAAACAAAAACAGGCGGGCAAACTCAACGCGGACGGGACCGCCAAACCCAAGCGCGGAAAAAAGAAAAAGCAGCCGAAGTTTGTGTTTACGGTAAGCGATGAAGCCCGCGACGGCATACCTGAGGAGCTTCCCGCCGAAAAAGAGGAGCCGAAATTTGAAGAGGGCGACGAGCCCGTAGAGAATTTGCTTGACGAAAGCTCGATGGACAAGTCCTCGCCGGATACGGACGGGGAAGTCCAAAGTTTGGAAAGAAAAGCGGAAGAGAACGCGAATAATATAAATAGCGCAGCGTGCGAAAACGATAAAAATATGCACGGCGAAGAGGAAGAAATCGCAAAAAATACGGACGGCAAAGCCGGAAACAACGTCGCGCCCGAAGGTTCTAATGGCGAAGGGAAAGAGGCTTGCGAAGGGGGCGAGGCATGAAAAAACGCATAAAGACCGCTCTCATTCTGCTTGGGATAGGCGTGGCAGTCAACATCGCGCTTGCGATAGTCAAGATGTACGTCGGGTTGAGTTCCAACAGCCTTATGATAATGCTCGACGCAATGAACAGCTTTTTTGACATCATCACCACGGCGGTCGCGGTGTTCGCGTTTGTCGCGCTGATTGTGCCAAGATCCGAAAAGGCGCCGCATGGATACGGCAGAAGCGAATATCTTGCAAGCTTTGTCGTGGCGGTGGTCTCGGTAGTCATGGGCGGGCTGTTCTTTATCCGCTCTCTCAACCGCATGGCCATGCCGGAGCCGGTGTGGTTCGGCGCGGAAAGCTGCGCACTTATCGCGGTGGCGATCCCCGTCAAGTTGGCCATCGCGATCTCATACAAATTGTTCAACAAAAAGTTGCGCTCCAAGGCGATAGAGGCGATATCCATAGACAGCTTTCTTGACGCGGCGATAACGACGGCGTCCCTCATCTCCTTCGTCGTGTCAAGTCGGGTAAACTACGCGGTGGACGCCATATTTGGCATAGTCACAAGCATAGTCGTCATCCTCTTCGCGATAAAGGCGGTCGTCGACAGCGTGAAGTCCGTCGTAAGGGGCGACGACGGCGACATAAGGCAGGACGTGGAGACGGCGCTCAACGAGGTCGCGGGCATAAAGCGCATCGTCTCAGTGGACGTGCACGATTACGGCTATGGCGAAAAGGACGTCTCGGCGTTTGTGGAATTTGAGGACGGCGCTTCCGCCCTTGACGTCGCCTCTTTAAGCCGCGAGGTAGAGGACAAATATACAGAGAGAGTGCGTCCCGATTTTGTCGTGAACATCAGGCTTATCCCGTCTTGCGAAAGCGCTCCCGCGCAGGAGACTTCCTCCGGGGCGGAAGACGGAAATCGATCGGAAGGGGATATTCAAACGGAAAGCGGGAGCCAAGCGGAAAGTAAAAATCTACCTGAAGTAAGTATTCAAACAGAAGCCCCGCATGGAGAGGTTGCGTCTCGTGAGGAAATCGAATATTCTCTCCAATCGGAAAACCAAGAATGAGTTTTTGATCGAATGTCGCAAATAAAAAAGCGCTTCTCGTCATGCGAGGGGCGCTTTTATGCGCTTTGATAATCGCGTTTTACATGCAGCTTTTGAAGAAGTCGCACATCGCGCGGTTTGCGGCCTCGGATTCCTCCCAATCCCAATACAGCACGTTGAACACATGCACAAGTTTATGCTCTTTGACGTAGGGGGCGTCAAGGAAGAACAGCTCCGCCTTGGTGCCCTGAGCGCGCACCGCCTCGTAGGCGCGTTTTGTGGACTCGCGCAAAAAATCGGCGTATGCGGAGATGAAGAAGCAAGGGCAGATATCCTTTTGCAGCGTGGCGGTAAAAGACGCCATCTCGCGGATATCGCCTTTAAGATAACCTTTGCCGAGTATGGGATTGAAGTACAGCTTCATAAGCCCTTTGGGCAGCGCGAACATGTCGAGGGGATCCGCGGCTGGGCAGATGAGACCTGCCGCCTTGACGTCGACCGACGGCGTAACGTCATAATATTTTTGCAGCTCCTCGCTCTTTATTATGTTGGCGACAAGCCCCGCGATATGTCCTCCCGCGCTGTCTCCAGCAATGAAGAAGTTGTCCATGTCGAGGGCGAGTTGCTCCGCGTGCTCCGCCACGTACTTCATGGCGGCAAACACGTCGCCTATCTGCGCCTTGATATCCGCTTCCGGCGCGAGGCGGTAGCTTATGTCCACCACCGCAAAGCCATAGCGCACAAGAGAACGGCAATAATATTCGTTCAGCTCCTTGTCGCCATAGTACCAGCCCCCGCCGTGTACGTCCATGATGACGGGCAACTTGCCATCCGCGCCCTTTGGACGATATACGTTGAGGGTGTGCATGGCGTGGCCGTCTCCCGCGTAGTCTATGTCAAGCTGAGCCTCGTCGAAGTCGGGCGCGACTTGCGCCGCCATGCGCTTTTTGTCAAGCCGCTCGGTGCGTTTCCAGAACGCTTTTATGATGGGATTTGTCTTCATAATCTCCGCCTTATATTTTGATATATTAAATATAATACTTATTTTGCATAAAATCAATACCGCCTATGCTCTCAATTTTCTTCGAGGCGGGAGGAGAGATAACGCCGCGGCGCCGCCTTGCGCAAAAAAATTGTCTCAAACCCTTGATTTTGGATAAAATATGATATATAATCACTGCACGCTCAGGCGCACGATTTGGGGGTGTACCGGAATCGACAGTCGTTTTGAAGCGGTATAAGCACGCCGTAGGCTCGGCTACGTTAAAACGGAACGTTAAAATTAAACGCAAACAAAACTCAAAAGAGTGCTCCGGCACTCGCCTTCGCTGCGTAATCAGTCAGCGCGTCGCCCCGAGGTTTTCTGTTTCCTCGGCAAGCGGCGTCAGAAAAACAGACAACGCGACCCCATCGCCCGCTAAGGTCGTTGTCATTAAGGGCTTATCAAACTAAGGCTTGCCGGTGAGCCGAAGCGCGAAACATCCAATCACCCGCTAAGCGTGTAGAAAGTGCCGAACATGAGCGGTTGGACCGGGGTCCGACTCCCCGCACCTCCACCAGCAAAAAAATGCACATCGACATGGTGTGCATTTTTATATCCCAAAATCAGCAGATTTTGGGAAAATGCACACATACATGTCATGAGCATTTTTTTGCCACTCCGCGCACAAAAAACTTAACGCTCATGATACTGCGCGTGCAAGAAGAGACAAGAGGACGCTCCAAGACGCTTGTATGATTCGCTATTTTTTGTGCTTGGGTTCCGCCCGGACATGTGGCGAAAGCGCCGATTTCAGATATCTGTCAAGCCCAATAAGTAGTCTACAGACACGCCGTAAAATTGTGAAAACTCCGCAAGCAGGGAGAGAGGCGGCTCGCGTTGATCTTTTTCATAATGGAGATACGTCACGCTGTTCAAGCCAAATTTCGCAGCGCACTGCTTTTGAGTCATGCCGCGCTCCTCGCGCAATTCTTTCAACCGTTCGCCTAAAATTATCGTTGTCATATACTTGACATACTACCATTTTGGTAATAAAATATTCATAAACTACCAATTTGGTAATACTACAATTATTATGGGAGGCGTAAATGGCTTCTTCAAAGAAACGTCCGAAGTTTGAAAAGGCAAGGCAAGTGATATCCAAAATTATACAAGTCATCTCTATTCTGGTCTGTTGCGCGTCTGTACTTTTGGGTGTTGCTGTTTTAATTTTGTCATTTATAAATAATGTTTCAGCGGGATTGACCGGCACCATCGGCACAATTTTTCACGCACTCAATAAATGGTATATTATTTTAGCTTTGATTGTTGGCGGTCCCATTGCTTTGTTTATTGGCATGTTTATAAGCTTCATGTTTTATATGCCTGAAAATGATGGAGATAAAAAATCTGCGCCTAAGCGTTCAGCGTTGATTCCCGGTAGCGTAAGGATGTATTTAAAGGGCGATTTGTTTGGTTGTACCAATTGTACATGGACGGCTTATGCAGGCGATGATGAAGGCCCGGTCTATAAATGCAAAAAGTGCGGTTCATACAATTGTCAAATTATTTATGGGGCCGGCGCAATATGCAAAGATTGCGGAAGCCTTGACACAGATACTGTCTGCCCCAAATGCGGCCATGATATTGCTGTTAATAAACATCCCATATAATACGATAATATTAGCTTGATATTAATTACGATTTAACGAAGTTTCACTTAACGCAACAAAAGCGGTCTGATTTCACTTGAGTCGGGCCGTTTTTGCTTCTTTGCGCCGAATGAAAATTTCGCTGACGCTCAATTTTGCGCAATTTCTTGAAGTAAGGATAACAAAAATGTATAATTGATACATAAAGCTCGCCAAACAACGTTTAGGAGCGAATAGCTTATGGAAGAAAAATATAATTCTATGCAATTTAATAATCCCATCAAGTGCGAGGTGTGCGGCGGGCTTAACTATGCGGACGACTATGGCAACACGGATAAGTGCCCGCATTGCGGATGGAAAGACAACGGGGACAGCGAGTTTTTTGAGGATTGCTATGGCATAAGCTATCCCATGCTTGTGCCGCTTTCGCGTGCGAGAGAGCAATATAAGGCGGGACAAAAATTCAAGGCAACTTTCGAGGACTTTATAAGCGGGCTAAAATTTTATTCCGAAATGCTGTTTTGGCATCATGGCTTGGTGCATGAGGTGTTTACCAAGCACAAAGGTGGCGGCTCAATAGAACAAGAGAGCGACGATCGCATTGTGGTTTTCTGCAATAAGGACTTTCAACAAGAGTTTGACAGCATAGATGAGTTCTGCAACAAGGCAAACATAGACGGGCGATTGTTGAAGAACATATGGGGTGAGGTCGTCCATCCATGTTTCATGTATTGCGGCGGCGAGCATGACTATGACGCTCCGCCCGAAGATTGACAAAATTAAAGGCGAGTTTTGCGGGTTTGGAAAGTATAATTTGCGCAGCGGTTGATTTATTCGGGTTTTGGTGGTAAACTTATCTTTACAAAGCAAATCCAACTTGACACAGCAAGGAGTCAGAATATGGCATTCAGCAAATTTCTTGAGGAGAGGCGCGGCGATTGCGTGGCGCTTGTGCGCGAGCTGAAAAAGCGGTTCGCGTATGTAAGCGTGCTCGGCTCGGACGTAAAGGCTACGGTCGTGCGCGTGAACAAACAGACGACTATGATTGCGGACGCTCCGGACACGGACGCGGGTTTCGTGGTGCGCGTGTCGGACGGCGGCGCGTTTATGGAGTACTCGCTTGACGACGTTTCTGGCGACAAGCAGGCGCTTGCGGAGCGCATCGTGGGCGGGCTGAGGCTTGACCCCTCCTTGCGCGACAAGGTCGTGAGCGCGAGCGCCATAAAGGACGAGCCTCTTGTAAAGTCCTTCGCGAGGCAGAGCGATTTTGAAAATTTCGACGAGGAAAAGATACTTGCCAAGTGCAATCAAGTGTGCTTGAAACTTTTCAAAAACGAAAACGTAGTCAACGCCACGGTGCTTGTGCGCACTCTCGACGTCAGCAAGCTGTTCATAAGCGAAAACAGGGCGCTTGATCAAAACTACACCTGGGTGAACGGCATAATGGTCGTCAACTACCGCAATGAGGAGCGCATGATAAGCGCGCGCGAGGGCGTATCCGGGCATGACCTTGGCTATGTGCTTGCCTCGCTGCCCCTCTATGCGGACAGGCTGGTGGAAAAGGCGGGGCATATTGCGGGTGCAAAACCCATCGAGCCCGGCGAATATGACGTCATCACGGATCCTTCCATCACGGGGCTGCTTGCGCACGAGGCGTTCGGGCACGGAGTGGAGATGGATATGTTCGTCAAGGACAGGGCGCTTGCAAAGCACTGCATAGGCACCGCCGTAGCGTCGCCTATCTGCAACATGCATGACGGAGCGTCCGCGGCGCTTAGCGTGGCGAGCTACTTCTTTGACGACGACGGGGTGCTTGCGCAAGACACGCAGGTGATAAAGGACGGTATTCTGGTGTCCGGCATAAGCGACATCGTAAGCGCGTCGCAATTGGGCACGGAACCTACGGGCAACGGCAGGCGAGAGAGCCACAAACGCAAGACGTATACGCGCATGACAAACACCTTCTTCGAGCGCGGCAAGGACAAACTTGCGGATATGATTGCCTCCATAAAGCACGGATATATGATCTTTGAGACTAACAACGGCATGGAGGACCCCAAAACCTGGCAGGTGCAATGCGTGGCGGAATACGGCAGGGAGATAGTGGACGGCAAACTTACGGACAACTATGTCGCGCCCGTCGTCATGAGCGGCTACGTGCCCGACGTGCTTAAGTCCATAAGCATGATATCCGACGACTTTATCATAGAGGGCTCCGGCTCCTGCGGCAAGGGCCACAAGGAATGGGTGCGCGTGTCCGACGGCGGTCCCGCGCTGAAACTGAAAGTGAGGCTTGGCTGATATGTTGAATTTGCAAGAGATATTGAATGTAATAAAAGACGTCGACGGCATTTCCGATTACAGGATAATCGAAAACGACAAAAACTCCTACGAGCTGTTCTTCGTGCACGGCAAGGCGGAGACGGTGCGCAGGGCGGACAGCCTTGAGCGCACGCTCAGCGTATACATCAATCACGACGGCAAGAGGGGGATGAACTCCTTTATTTTGTCCGCCGCTCTCGACGCGGAGGGACTTAAGGCCAAGATAGAGTTTGCCGTAAAGCAGGCGGAGCTGGTCTTTGACGAGGCGTACGTGCTGCCCGACAACGAGACCTGCAATGTGGAGCTTGAATCAAACATCGCCTCCGATGCGCCCGAGGCCGTCGCCGCAAAGATAGCCGAGACCGTGTACGGCGCCAATCCTTACGAGGATTGCGATATAAACGCGCTTGAAATTTTCATAGTCAAAGAGGCTATGCGCGTGATCAACAGCCGCGGCATAGACAAAAAGCAGGTCAGACACTCCGTGCACATTGAGGCGATCCCCACCTGCAACGGCAAGGATACATCGGTGGAGCTGTTTGAGGCGTACGACATGTCCGAACTCGATATCGAGTGGCTCTCCGCCGAGATAAAGGCGAGAATTGACGACGTGCGCGCGCGTCTCGTCGCCAAAAAGCCCGAGAATAAACTTAACTGCCCCATAGTCTTAAACGCCTATGAACTTGAAAAGTTGTTCAAGGCGATCTGCTCGGACGCAAACTATATCAGGGCCTATACGCACACCAATCTCAGGAGCGTCGGCGACGTCTTGCAGACCTCTAAAGACTGCGACAAACTGAATGTCACTATGCGCGGCGCGGTGAAGGGAAGCGCGACCTCCTCTCGCTTCGACAACGATGGCACGACGCTCGTCGACCGCGAGATAATAAGGGACGGCACGGTGATCGCGGGATACGGCCCCCACCGCTACGCGACCTATCTTGGCAAGACTCCCACGGGAATGCTTGAATGCATAGACGTGCGCGCGGGCGTCAAGAGCGCGGAAGAGCTTTTGTCCGCTCCCCACCTCGAACTTGTGTTTATGAGCGGCCTGCAGGTGGATCCCTTAAGCGACTATATCGGCGGCGAGGTAAGACTTGCCTACTATTTCGACGGCAAAAAACGCGTCCCCGTCACCGGGATAG
Organism: uncultured Clostridia bacterium; assembly: GCA_947589635.1. Taxonomy (GTDB): domain Bacteria; phylum Bacillota; class Clostridia; order Christensenellales; family CAG-917; genus CAG-475. The sequence goes on from CANQCC010000002.1 coordinate 11,804, forward strand.
CCATGAGCGGCAAACTTAGCGACGCGCTTAACACTTTGAGACTGTCAAGCGAACGCGCGATAAGCGGCTGCTACAGTGGCCCCGCAAAAGCCGTCATAAGCGGCATGAATATCTTCTGATAAGGCTATGGCAAAGGATAAGCAAAAAAAGAAGGATAAGGACGATTGGGATACCGGGGTGGTCATCGCGCCTATGAACGGCGACGAGCTGCCCAAATTCCGCCGCATGGCTTACCTCAATCGCGCAAAGCGCCCTCCCAAAGGAGAGCGCCCCAAAAGCGACCTCACTAAAAAGGAGAAGCGCGCTCTTTATCGCGCCGGTTTTGCCGCCATGCTGCCACAGCTAGCGGTGATCATTGCGGGGTTTGGGATAGTGGCTGTGCTCCTTTACTTCTGGCTCAAGTAAAAACCGCGCTATTTGCCCAAATACTGTGTCAAAGCCCTCTCGCCTCACGGTCACGTACGACAAAGTACGCTCACGCTCGTCGAGAGGGCTTTTCCTTATCTTTGAACAAATATCACGGTTTTTAAGTTATCAATAGGGCGAATAGCTTTGCTAGCGCTCTTCATCCCGTACAGGCGGCTTTTAAGTTATCGAGGGGCGATATACATCGTCAAAACCCATTTTGTTCAGGTCACGTACGACAAAGTACGCTCACGCTCGTCGAGAGGGCTTTTCCTTGTCTTTGAACAAATATCGCGGTTTTTAAGTTATAATAGGGCGAATAGCTTTGTCCGCGCTCTTCATCCCGTACAGACAGTTTTTACAGATAGGTTCTTAGAGATTTAATATTCTTATCATAGCATCTCATCAAATCGCGGGCCAGATCGGGGACCTCTACGCCGTCGCGGGACAGCTCGTTTATGCACTTCTGGACGCTTGTTATGCCCATGTTGTAGCCGTCGATCAGCATGCTTGCAAGGTGGGTATTGCTGTTGTCGAAGCCCGCGTTCATTTTGACGCCCGCCTTCAGCATCATTCTTTGGAAGGGTTTTGTGACGGCGTCCTCAAGTTCTTCTTCGCCAAGTTCCCCCTCCGCCTTTTTGTAGAAGTCCTCAAGCACTTCCTTTTGCGACAGCACAAGGTTCTTGAGTTTGTCGCACTCTATATAGGGCAGGATGTTGTCTATCGACTGAGCGCCCATGGCTGTGTTTCTTACGATTTCTCTGAAAATTTTCATACGTTGCCTCCGACAGTAGCGTGCGCAAGCCGGGGCTGAATATTCTTAAAACAGCCTGTCAAGAATTTCCTTTATCCAGGATTTATACACGATCTTTTCACCGCCGTCGCCGTCCGGGACGAAGCAAAGAGGAGGAAAAGCTACGCACCACCAGTTTGCTCCTTTGCCGCTGCCAAGCTCTATGACCACCGCGTCATAATCCCCTTCGGGGAAGAAATAGCCGTTGTAATCGCGATCGGGGAAATGCTCGTTAGATATCCGAATCGAGGCTTTATATGTAAAATTGTTGTCATAAAGTACTTGATTTGCAATTTCAATAAGATTTTCGCTTTCGGCGCTTATCATCTTTATCGCTTCGCTTTTGCTGTCGCAGCCCTCAAGCGTCGTCTGAAGACGTGCGGTTATTTTGTCGCGCACGGCAAGCTTGACGCGCTGATCCTCATCGCTGTCGGAGTTGGCGCGGATGTGTATACGCAGGCACTCTTCGCTTAAGCGCTCGGCGCGACGGGAGTTGCAGGCGCAAAGCAAAAACGCCGATATGATAAGAAGAAGGGACAATAAGATAACGATTTTATGTACGCGATGTTTCATAAGGCTATTATTGCCGCGCGGCGGTTGAAAATACCCGTCTTGCAAAAATTTGTATAAAAGTCAGGCGGGGCGACACACTATGCCGAGAGGTGAAAATGAACGTGAAAAAACTTAAGATTTTTATAATTGCGACGGCGGCGCTTGCGCTTTGCGTATGCCTTATGTGCGCGCTCACTCCGGAAAGCGCGGAGGTGGCGGACGCCGTCACGCTTAAGCAGGGCTCCACGGGGTCGCTTGTAAAGACCATGCAGACCAAACTTATCAATTGGGGCTACTTGAGCGGCAAGGCGGACGGGATATTCGGCTCCAAGACAAAGGCGGCGGTCATCTACTTTCAAAAGAAGAACGGCCTTGTCGCGGACGGCATAGTCGGCACAAAGACGGCGCAGGCGCTTGGGATGTCGCTGTCGGGCAGCACAAGCAAACCCGCAAGCGGCGGCAACAGCAACTCCGCGGACCTGAATCTCCTTGCGCACGTGGTGTACGGCGAGGCGAGGGGAGAGCCGTATACGGGGCAGGTCGCGGTGGCGGCGGTAGTCCTCAACAGGGTGCGCAGCAGTTCCTTCCCGAACAGCGTGGCGGGAGTGGTGTATCAATCGGGCGCTTTCGATTGCGTGTCGGACGGGCAGATAAACTTAAGTCCCAATCAGAACGCCATAAACGCGGCGAGGGACGCGCTTAACGGCTGGGACCCGACGTACGGCTGCTTATATTATTACAATCCGCGCACGGCGACAAGCAAGTGGATGCTTTCGCGCACAGTCAAACTCAACATAGGCAATCATGCCTTCTGCTGACGATATAGAGGTGAAAATATGGCAAAAAAGAAGGAAGTGCAATGCCCTCAGATAATAGAGGTGCAGGACAAAAAGAGCAAAAAACAGCGCAGTCCGCGCGTCATCAAGACCGCCGTGCTTGGCGTAGTCATAGGGCTTATGGCAAGCGCGATCGCGGGGCTTAGCGTGGCGCTTTATTACTCCACGGTCAACGTGCGCACGCACGAAAGCTACCAGAGGCAGATGGACGCGGTGTATTTCAGGACGTATTACGACCTTATAGACGGCGCGAACGACCTGGGCATATCCTTAAAGAAACTTGGCGTGTCGACGTCCCCTAAGATGCAACAGTCGCTGCTTTACGAGGTGTGGAGCGCCGCGAGCCTTGCCGAAAACGATCTCGGCACCTTTCAGAGCGAGGGAGACGGGCTTAAAAAGGCGCAGAAGTTTATAAATCAGCTTGGAGACTACTCCCACGCGCTTGCCATCCGCGTATCCGACGGCAAGCCGCTGAGCGCCGAAGAGAGAGAAAAACTTGTAAAACTCGGCGAGATTGCCGAGGCGTATCTGTCCGCGCTTGAAAAAATAAAAGAGGACGTGGACGGCGGCAAGCTGTTTGTGGGCGACGGCGGCGCGCTGGAGGGCATAGAGGACGCGTTTTCCCGCTTTGCGGAGCCGGATTTCGCCTATCCCGAGATGATATACGACGGGCCCTTTTCGGACGCGCTTGAAGGCAGAACTCCCGTCGCGCTTACGGGAGAGGAGATATCCCCCGAAGAGGGCGAGCAGATAGTCAAAAAATATTTCGGAGCGCAGGACGTGACTTTCGCGGGCGAGGGCAAAGGGGATATCAGCACGCTCAACTACACGTTCAGGGCGGACGGAGGGGAAGCGTTTGTCCAGCTTGGCAAGATGGGCGGCAGAGTGATAACCTTCAACATGTCCTCCTATGACGCTCCCGCCGTCAGACAGGAGGCGGGCGCAACTTGCCAGGAAGCGGCGATAGCGTATGCCGAAAAACTCGGCTTTCACGATATGCGCACGGTGTGGTCGTCCTCCGCGGACGGCGAATGCGTGGTAAATCTTGCGCCCGTGCAGGACGGAGTAGTCCTCTATCCCGACCTCGTCAAGGTAAAGCTGTCCGAAAGCGACAGCCGCGTCATAGGATTTGACGCCACGCACTATGCTTTCAACCATAAGCCGCGCGAGCTCGCCTCGCCCGCGCTGACTTCGCAGCAAGCCGAGTCTCGCCTGAGCGTCCCGCCCGTGAGAGAGGGCAGGCTTGCCCTCATCCCCATGCGCGGCACAAAGGAGGCGCTCTGCTTCGAGTTTGAGTGCGAAAGCGGCGGCACATACTTTGTGTATATCGACGCGCTTACCGGAAAGGAAGCCAACATCCTCTACGTCATAGACAGCGAAAGTCAGGGCATGCGCACCGCGTAACTTTCAAAAGCGTCGCCACTTGTATAGGGAACGTCTTGCACGGCGTAGCGCTATGCCAAAAGTATGAGCTGCAAAAGCGCATGAAACGTCACGGCAGGGCAAGCGGGATGCAAATATAAGGCAAAGGCAAGATGTAAAAATAAAAAGCCGAGGCAAATACTAAAAGCCGAGGCAAAAAGGAATAAAGAAAGGAGTGTTGCTAAAATGCTGAAACGCAACACTCCTTATTAAAACGGCTGTACACCGGAAGGTGACACCGATGTACCTTATTATGACCTTCTTCTTTTTTCCATGGATCTGCAACAAATCATGGCGCCGATAAATTGTATCAAGGTCAACACAAACGGCGCGAAGAAGGCGTATAACTGGGATTCGATAACATTTTTGTAGTATTCTACTATCCCCATCTTTTCGTAGCGCGGAATTTCTACTTCCGGCATTGAATCAAACATCTCGTTAAGTTTTTCAGCGGTTCTGTTATACACTATCAGGCCAGAGAACAGGGTAACTATGCCAAGCACAAACAGCAATATCGCCCATATCGCGTTGAAGGCGCGGCTGTATTTTTTGCAGATCGCCATAATCAGCGCGACAACAAACGTGATGCAGGACATCGTGAATATTATCATTGGCACAAGGCTCAATATTCCGCTCAAAATGTCCAATTCAAAAGTTGCTTTGAACGCAGTCATGTCTTTGACAAGAAGTTCCCAATAGCCTATGCCCGAGAAAACGTCAAGTCCGTATGTGTTTCCCATCTTGATTTTTTCGGTCGTGATGAGATATGCCACTACGTTTAAGGCAATGATGATAAGCGAGATTATCATCATAAAGATGTTTCTGCCAAGGCCCGTCTTTTTGGTCGAAGAAGAATACGCTCTTTCGGGCGCGGTCTCGACGTACTCCTGCTGAGTGGTCTCGCCGATAGACTCCAGCGCGAGGCTCTCCTCTTGATTGTAGATGGGCTGCCTTTCCACCCTGTTGAGTTTTACGCCGATATAAACGCCACAGCTTGGGCATTTGATGCGATATCTGTAATCCTCGGGGAGGCTTGCCATGTCCGCGGGCGGCTCGAAGGATATTTCCGACCGGCAGGCGGGGCATCTTGTATACATTGCCATAATGTAACTCCTTACACTAAACTATATTCTAAAATATATTATATTATTATTTTTGCCGCAAGTCAATACGGCGCGCCTTATTTGTAAAAATTTCCGTTTTTTAATCTGTCGCGCAATTTCGGCGCAGATTTTTTGGGCGCTTTGCTTGAACTTATTTCCTTTGTATGCTATGATTTTTTCGACAGGTGCCTGCGTTCGCTCCAGGCCTTTCGGGACTTGAGGCGAGCGGAGGATAATAGGGAAGACCGTTAAATGCCGTCGCAGCCCCCGCTACCGTAAGCGTCAAAGGGATAAAGCCACCTACATAGGGGAAGGCTCCCGCCGTTAAGGTCGCAAGCCGGGAAACCTGCCTGTCGGCGCGAAAGCGTAAATACACAAACTCGCTCGGAGGGAGCGGCTTGCGATCTTGCGGACGAATCTCGTCCTCTTTTTCCGCGCGCCGAAGCCTCCTTGCGACAGGAGGCTATATTTATGGGCAAAAAACTCGGCAAAATTTTAGTGATCGCCGTCGTAGCGCTGCTTGCGCTGTCTCTTATGACATTTGCAGGCTGCGACAAGCTGAAAGACCTTGGCAAACCCGTCATCGAGACGGGCGACAAGCAAGCGACCGTCATCATCGGCGAGGACAGCTACCTTGTCAAGACGGACGCGATCTACGTGCACGAGCTGCTTGTTCAGCTTAAAGACGCGAACATCATCAAGTATGAGTTTAGCGAAAGCGAGTACGGCGCGTATATCGTCGCGCTTGGAGGCCTCAGCCTTGGGGAGCGCGCGTTTGTCGCGGTCTATCACGACATAGACGACGATACGCTTATAGACTATGAGTACGGCACGTCGCTTACCTATGGCGGCAAGCAGTTTCACTCCTCCAACCTGGGGGTGAGCGCGCTGCCCGTGTATGACGGCGCAAGCTATCTTTTCAAAGTGGAAGTCTATTGATCAGGCTTGCGCGATAGGACAAGATGATAAAGCATGTTGCGCGGCTCTGAAAGCAAACGGAATAGGGGAAGGCTCGCGACGCTGTACGTCGTCAGGGTGGCGTTTCTTGCCGCCCTTCTTACCGTAGGCAAACTTGCGCTGTCCTTTGTGCCCAACGTCGAGGTCGTCACGCTGTTTGTCATAGTGTACGGCTCCGCGCTCGGCATCGCGTACGTCCTGCCCGCCACGCTCATCTTCTGCGCCGTCGAGGTCGCGCTGTACGGAGTGGGCAGCTGGGTATTGCTGTACTTTGTGTATTGGCCGCTGCTCGGGGTTGTTTCCGCGCTTGTTTTAAGAGGAAAAAATCCTGTCGTCGCCGTCATAATAGGCGCGGTCGGCAGCGCGCTTTTCGGGCTGCTTTCGGCGTGCTGCACTACGCTGTTCGCCGTAGGCAACCTTGCCGCAAACAGGCTGGGCAACTATTTCATGGCGTATTGGCTAAGAGGTCTCTATTTCGATCTTATCCACGTCGTCTCCTCCGCCGTGACCGTAGGCGCGCTGTATCTGCCCCTCGTCAAGGTCATGAACATCGCCGCAAGCGACGTCTGCCTCTCGCGGCGGGTGAGGGGAGGAAGAGCCGCGCGGATAAAAGACGAATATGTCCGCGTTCCGAGGCGTTCGGCAGAGGCCGACGGCGCGGCGGTCGACGTCGCCGTGACGGAAGATGTAAACAATGCCGAAGATAGCGCGGAAGCAAATGCCTTGTCGTAGCTATACACAAGCCATGGCGAAATACAACTATAAAGGCGATATCAAGCCATAGCGATACAAAGTCATAGGTAAGCCATAGCGACGCTAAGTCCTATTTGTATGCGCATATGCGGGCGTCATGCGTGTTGCGTGCAGGCGCTATGCGCGTGCGCGAGTATTTTTCGCCGCCGATGAGGAATCTATTATGTTCTTCACGCAGACGTAGTCGGACGCAAGCTGAATTATGTAGCGCTGTCTCTCCTCGTGCGAGAGGGAGCGCATTTTGTTTTCGTCCGCAAGCTGGGCGATGGGATTTACGACCTCTTCTCCCCTCTTTTTCAGGTCGCAGAGTTTAAGGTAGATGTCGCGCTGTTCGGGAGTTATGTTGCCGGGCGCGGGCGGCGTTGAATATTCGCCTGTCATAAGGCGCGCCTTCGCCTGATACGCGAGGTCTCTCAGCGCGCATTTCGGGTGTTTTATGTTGCTCATATAGGCCTCCTGTAAGTTTTCGGCTTATATTAGCATACGGCGAGGTCAAAAGAAACAAGGGCGCAAACTAAGACAAAATGGCGTGCGAACTCCGAAAATATCGCCTTCGTCGCCCGCTTTTTCCTTCGTCCGCGCATAAAAAGGGCGAACGGAGTCTATTTTTGGTCGTTCTTAAAATTATCTTCGCTTTTTTGAATGGCGGATCTTCGCCTTTTTGCGCGCCGAAGGGCGCATATTGTCAGCGGAACAGAAGCGCATCCCGCGGCGTACGCCAAAGCCGCGTACAGCTCGCATTTTCCGTCGAGGATAAATTCCGCGCACAAGATGAGGCCGCCCGCTATGACAAGCGTGGCGAACAGGTCGGTAAGTATGCGTTCGGCGGCGGAAGCGCGCCTTAAATACAGCAGGGCGGGGACTCCCGCGACAAGCCCCGCGGCGAAACACAGCGCAAAGCATATCGCCTGCGCCTTCGCGTTTGCGCCGAGAGCTATCGCCATCGCCGATGTCATTTGAATATCCGCTTTATCAAGGACGCGGGCGCGGCCTGAGAGGAGTATTTAAGGCTGTGCACCGTGCCAAGCACGCTTAAATTTCCGCCCTCCACGTCAAGGCTTTTTACGGACAGCCCCTGCCCCTGTACGACAAGCGTTTCGCCGTCGAGTTTTATTGTCATCGTCTTGTCCGAAAAGACGGGGACGTCTTTTACTCCCGTCACATACATGCTCTTTTTGTGCTCGATCTCAAGCCTGTGCGCGCCTGTCTTTGTCGTCGTAGCGCTTGCTTTTACGCTTTCGGGGGCGTAGCTTATTTGGGCGCTCTGCGCGCGGATATCGGATTTGTCCATATAGGTCTCCTTTTCATTGACAATGATATTAAAAAAGTCTAAAATATATGCAAATAAGAGGGAGGCTTTTTGCGATATGGGCAAAAAACGCGGCGAAAAAGCATACGGCTACGATTGTTCCGCAAAGTTTTATCCGATCATGTCCACGTCGCGCGCGCAGAGCCTCTTTCACTTGAGCGCGACCCTCAAGGACGAGGTGGACGGGGACAGGCTTTGCCGCGCCCTCAACGACGCGCTCGGCCGCTTCGCCACGTTCAGGGTGAAGCAGATAAGAGGATACAGCGAGTATAAACTTGTAAACAACGACGCGCCCGCAAAAGTGTTTCCCTTCGACGGCCGCATACTCGCGCCGATAGACAAAAAGCTGACGGGCGGATATCTCTTCCGCCTGTCGTACAGGGGGAGAGAAGCGCGCCTCGACATGTTTCACGGGCTTGCGGACGGAGCGGGCGCGATGAAGTTTTTCCTCGCCATACTCAGAAGATACAGGGAGCTTGAGGGCGTAGCCTTCGACGAGGACTGCGGCATAATTTCCGTAAACTCCGCCCCCTGCGAGCAGGAGGGAGAGGACGCGTTTTTAAGATACGCGAAGAAAATAAAACTGTCCGAAGTGGACTTGAAGGACATGGCGGGCTCCGCGCCGCATCTGAGGAAGGGCACGCCGCTTAAAGGAGGCTACGAGGGCAGGACGGAGGTCTACGACTGCGATGAGCTGACGGCGGAAGCGAAGAAGAGAGGAGTCTCCTTCACCGCCTTCATGACGGGGCTGCTTGCGATGTGCATAGAGCGGGAAAGCCGCGGCAAACGCCCCTTCGTGCTGATGATCCCCGTAAACCTCAGGCGCTTTTTCCCATCGGAGACCCTGAGAAACTTCGTCCTCTTTACGCGCGTGGTTATTCATCCCGAAAAGTGCGCTTGCCTTGACGACTACGTCGCGGAGGCGGCGGCGCAACTTGGCGAAAACGTCACTAAGGAAAAGCTGCTTGACAAGATATCCACGACCGCAAAAGGGATGACGGCGGGAATAATGCGCGCGACGCCGCTGTTTATCAAGATATTCTTCGCAAGGATAGGGAGGCTTATCATGCGCTCCCGCCAGACGATAATATATTCTAACCTCGGCGTGCAGACCCTGCCCGAGCAACTGGGGGCGGAGGCGCTTACATTCAATCTCAACGTCTCAAAAAACAACGTGCAGAACTTCGCCACGCTTACATATAAGGGCAATGCGTACTGCTCCGTGACTAGCGCCATAAAGGAGCGCGCGCTTGAGGACGAAATACTTAAGGCGCTGGGCGAACTTGGCATAATGCCCAAAACGGCACTTTATGCGCCGGATATTGCAAATAAACCCGCGAATGCGGACAAATAGAGGACAAAATATGAAACAACTTACCTCGGACGAGCTGAGAAAACTGTATCTTGATTTTTATCATTCGAAGCGCCACGCTGTCATAGCTTCCGCCTCGCTTATTCCCGAAAACGATCCCACCGTGCTGTTCACGACGGCGGGCATGCATCCGCTTGTGCCATATCTGCTCGGCGAAAAACACCCCTCGGGCAACCGTCTTACCGACGTGCAGATCTGCGTGCGCACGGGTGATATCGACGAGGTGGGCGACGCTTCGCATTGCACGTTTTTCGAGATGCTCGGCAGCTGGTCCCTCGGCGACTACTTCAAGGAGGACGCCATAAAGTGGGCGAAGGAGCTGCTGCTTGAAAAGCTCGGCTTCGACCCCGACAAGTTTGCGGTCACGGTGTTCGCGGGCAACGAGGACTGCCCTCGCGACGAGGAGAGCGCTTCGGTTTGGCGCGCGCTCGGCATACCCGAAGACAGGATATTCTATCTTGACAAAAAGCACAATTGGTGGGGACCTGCGGGCGTCACGGGACCTTGCGGACCCGACACAGAGATGTTTATAGACACCGGCAAACCAAAATGCGGCGAGGATTGCTCCCCCGCATGCGACTGCGGCAAGTATATAGAGATCGGCAACAACGTCTTTATGCAGTATTTCAAGAATGCCGACGGCACGTTTTCTCCTCTTAAGCAGAGAAACGTCGACCAGGGCATGGGGCTTGAGCGCATGCTGTGCATTTTGAACGGATACAGCTCCGTGTACGAGACCGACCTGTTCTCTTTCGCCATCGCGAAACTTGAGGAACTCAGCGGCAAAAAGTACGGCGAGGACGAAAAGGATACCGTCGCTATGCGCATAATCGCCGACCATACAAGGACCGCGACCTTCCTGCTTGGCGACATCAAGGGCATTTCCCCCTCCAACGTCGATCAGGGATACGTGCTGCGCCGCCTGATAAGACGGGCGATGAGATATTGCCGCACCCTCGGCGTGGACGACAGCGCCCTCACTCAGCTTGCAAGGCTGTATGTGGACAAGTATAAGGACGCCTACCCCTACATCAAAGACAACGAGGAGCGCGTCGTAAGAGAACTTGAACTTGAAAGGGATAAGTTTGCCAAAACCATAGAGCAGGGACTTAAGGAGTTTGAAAAGATAGTGGCGCACCTCCCCGAAGGCATGAAAGTCTTCCCCGGAAAGACCGCGTTCAGACTGTACGACACCTACGGCTTCCCAATCGAGATGACCGCAGAGCTTGCCAAAGAGAAGGGCTTCGACCTTGACAGAGCGGGTTACGATAAGGCTTTTGGCGAGCACCAGGCGCTTTCGAAGGCGGGCGCGGAACAGAAGTTCAAGGGCGGACTTGCCGACGGCGGCGAGCTCACCGCAAGACTTCACAGCGCCACGCACCTTTTGAACGCCGCACTCAAAATTGTGTTGCACGACAACAATATACAGCAGAAGGGCAGCAATATAACCGCCGAAAGGCTTCGCTTCGATTTCAACTTCCCGCGGCCCCTCACCGCGGAGGAGATCGCCGAGGTTGAAAGGCTTGTCAACGAGCAGATAGCTCTCGACGTTCCCGTAAAGCTTGAGGAGATGTCCGTCGACGAGGCTAAGGCGCAGGGCGCGGTCGGCGTGTTCGCGTCAAAATACGGCGAAGTCGTCAAGGTGTACACGATAGGCTTTTCCAAAGAGATATGCGGCGGCCCGCACGCAAAACGCACGGGCGAGCTTGGCAAATTCAAGATAATAAAGGAGCAAAGCTCCTCCGCAGGCGTTAGAAGAATAAAAGCTATTCTTGAATAACATCTTCGTCCAAGCCAAAAGCGTTTGGGAGCGCGCTATGCAAAAGTTCGATACTCATGTTCATTCAAATCATTCGCATGACGGCAAGTTCGGAATTGACGAGCTTGCCCGTCTTGCTTCATCTCATGGAGTCGACGGATTTTGCATAACCGACCACCTCGATCTTGACCTCGAATGGGGCGAGTGCAAGTCCGCTTTTGTTTGGAAAAAACTGCGGCTTGAAGATTACTATCAAAGCTATCTTAATGCAAAAGAGGAAGTTGAACAGTGCAAAAATGGCTCGTTAAACCTGCTTTTCGGCGTAGAGGCGGGTTTTTCCGAGAAGGGGTGCGCAAGCGAAAAATACGGGGAAGTCATCGCCTCATACCCCTTTGACGAGGTGATAAACTCCACGCATTGCGTGCTTGGAAGGGAGGCGTATTTTGCGGATTATTTTTACTTCAAATCGAAGCGCAAGGCGTACGGGGACTATCTTGACGCGGTGCTTAAAAGCCTTGACGCGCCATATCCTTACGACGTCGTCGCGCACATCGGCTATATAACTCACGGCGCGCCGTACAAGGACAAGTCGCTTGTCTACGAGGACTTCCCGGACAAATTCGACGCCATTCTCAAGGGGATAATAGAGCTTGGCAAGACGCTGGAGGTCAACTTCCATCACGCCGTCGCGCCGCACAAGAGCGTGCTGGAGCGCTACTTCGAGCTTGGAGGAAGGGCGATATCTTACGGCGGGGACAGCCACCGCGGCGAGATAGGCGAAAGGTTTGACGACTTTGTCGCGCTGGTAAAGCCCATAGGGTTTGAGGGCTATAACTATTTTGTGCGGCATGCGCCCGTCTTCGTGCCCTTCGACAAAGATTAGCCCTACAAAATTGCGATATTTATTGACTTAAATTTTTTAATGGTATATATTATTAGGCGGAAATAAATTTTGCGCATTGCGCGGAGGGTATATGAAGAAAAATCTTGCTAAAGTTTTAGCGTCCGCAAGCGCCGTCGTAGCGCTTATCCTCATCGTCATCCTCATCGTGACCGCGTTTGGCGGCATAGACGTCGACGACTTCAAAAACAAACTGGTAAGAGGCCTCATCCTTGCGATATCCATTATGTACGTCGCGCTTGCCGCGCTTACCATCACGATGCTGTTCATTCAGGGCGAGGCGCTGCATGAGATCATCGTCAAAAACGCCAAGGGCGAAAGCGTCCGCGTAAGCGTGGGCGTCATCAAGAAGGAAATAAAGAAGGCGTGCCACAAGATAGAGGGCGTCACCTATAAGAGGATCGCGCTTATCGGCGACGGCTTCGGCGTCACGCTCAAGCTGAACGTCAAGGTCGAGGACAAGGACATCGACGAGACCGAGATAGCCATAAGATGTTTCGTCGAGGATTGCATGGCAAAGACCTTCAACTATCACTTCAGCGCCATCGACATCAACATAATGCAGCTTGTGCCCAAGTATAAGGCGGACGACGCCGCTATCAATGCCGAGATCCAGAAGAAACTTGAGGCAAAGCGCGCCGAGGACGAAAAGCTCCGCGCCGAGGAGCAGGCAAACGAAGAGAAGTACGACGCCACTAAGGAGGAGATCGTTGCGGGTCTCAACGGACAGGCGGAGGCTCTGCCCGAGGCCGCTCCCATAGAGGAAGCTCCCGCAAGCGAAGCCGTAGAAGTCGCTCCCGCCGAGGAAGCCGTCGAAAAGAAGGCCGCGGAGACCGTGGTCGAGGCATGACCTTATAAAACGTAAAAAAAGATAAGGCAAATGCGCCCAAGGGCGTATTTTGCCTCTTTAAGGAGTAAATATGAAAGAAGTTTATTTGACTCAAGAGGGTCTTGAGGAGTTGCGCCAAAGACTTGACTATCTCATCCGCTATCTGCGCGGAGACGTCGCTCAGAAGTTGCAGCACGCAAGAGAGCTTGGCGACCTAAGCGAAAACGCCGAATACGACGCCGCAAAGCAGGAAGAGGGACAGGTCGCGCAGGAGATCAAGGACATCGAGGAGCGCATAAAGAACGCCGTCATCATCGAAAAGAGCGGCACTCACAAAGTCGCGATGGGCAACATCGTCACGATAGAGTATCTTGGCGAGCTTGACGACGACGATGAGGCCATCATGGACGTGCAGATCGTCGGCGAGACGGAAGCGGACTTCGCAAAGGGCAAGATCAGCAACGAATCTCCTCTCGGCAGGGCTCTGATAGGCAAAAAGAGCGGCGAGATCGCGCGCTTCAGCACCCCTCACAGCGTAGAGGAATATAAAGTCGTCTCAATCAAATAAGCCGTCTTAAGCGGCAGAAATGGCAATGCCCTGCGCCGCAGGGCGAAACGCTTCGGACATTTTCGGGGCAGACATACCGCGGGCATATCCCGCGGCAATTTGATAAATGATGGAAGAAAAAGTTGTTACGCCCGTTGTTGACGAAAACGAGGTGCGGAAAGTAAGAATAGAAAAGCTGGGAGAACTTGTCGCGCGTGGCGAAGATCCGTTTGAGAGGACGTCGTATATACGCACCGCGACCGCGGGAGCAATACTTGCGAACTATGACGCGTACGAGGGCAAGGAAGTGTCTATCGCGGGCAGACTTGTGTCCAAGCGCATAATGGGCAAGGCGAGCTTTGGGCATATCATGGACGCGGACGGCAAAATGCAGGGCTACTTCAGCCGCGACGACATGGGCGCCGATCAATATCAGGACTTCAAAAAGCTGGATATCGGCGACATCATCGGCATAAAAGGCGTCGTGTTCAAGACGAAGACGGGGGAGATATCCGTGCACGTCAAAAGCGCGGAGTTGCTTACAAAATCGCTGCTGCCCCTTCCCGAAAAGTTTCACGGGCTTAAGGATACGGAACTTCGCTATCGCCAGCGCTATGTCGACCTCATCGTCAATCCCGAGGTCAAGGACGTCTTTGTCAAGCGCAGCAAGATAATCTCCGTCATCCGCCGCGTGCTTGACGAGGAGGGCTATCTCGAGGTGGAGACCCCCATCCTCAACACGCTTGCGGGCGGCGCAAACGCGCGTCCCTTCATCACGCACCACAATACGCTTGACATAGATATGTACATGCGCATCGCGACGGAGCTGCACTTGAAGCGCCTGATCGTCGGCGGCTTTGAAAAGGTGTACGAGATAGGCAGACAGTTCCGCAACGAGGGCATGGACCCCAAACACAATCCGGAGTTCACCACGCTGGAGCTGTACCGCGCCTATGTGGACTACCGCGCGATGATGGACATCACCGAAAAGCTGTATACGACCGCCGCGCAGGAAGTGCTTGGCACCCTCGACATAGAGTATCAGGGCACCCCTCTTCATCTCGCCTCCCCGTGGGAGCGCATGACGATGGTCGAAGCGGTCAAAAAGTATACGGGGCTGGATTTTGAAAACGAGCCTTTAGACGTACTGTTAACCCGTGCCAAAGCGGAACTTGACCTCGAACTTCCAACGGATATAAGTTGGGGCAACGCGCTGTACAAGATTTTCGACGTGTGCGTGGAGGAAAAACTTACGGGCCCCGTCTTCATAACGGATTATCCCGTCGAGGTCAGCCCGCTTGCTAAGCGCAAGCCGTCGGACCCGAGGCTTACGGAAAGGTTTGAGTTCTTCCTGTGCGCGACGGAGGGCGGCAACGCTTTCAGCGAACTTAACGATCCTCTCGATCAGCGCAAGCGCTTCGAGGCGCAGATGCAAGCCAAAGCGAAGGGCGACGAGGAGGCTCAGCCCTATGACGAGGACTTTTGCACCGCGCTGGAGTACGGCATGCCTCCGACGGGCGGACTTGGGATAGGGATCGACAGAATGGTCATGTTCCTCACAAACTCCGCGTCCATCCGCGACGTGCTGCTTTTCCCGACTATGAGGCCGCAAAAATAGTATTCTAATGAGATAAAATCAAAATTTCCAAGGGGCGCAAGCGCTAAAGGCGGGCGCCTCTTTTTCTTTGGAAGTTTTCAGGTTTCAATTTTGAGAATTTTCATATTGAAATATCCTTATTCGTATGATATTATATAATAGTAGCAAAATAGATGTGCATACGCGCGCGTATATGCGCCGCCCATGCGCGTCTTAAGATAAGGAGAAAATTATGAATCAAACCAAGCAGATCCGAAAGGCGAGGAAATATCGCATACTTAAGGTATTCTTTTATTTTCTCGGGCTTCCGCTTTTTATTTTTGCGGTATTCCTCACGTCCTTAAGGTTTTTGGGGCAGGACCCGTTTATGGGCACCAACGAGTTGACCTCGGGACTGGGCTTCTTTGCCGGGTATGAGGAGCTTATTACCGCTCCCGCGCTGTTTGGCGTGTGGCTTTCGTTTGCGGTATGGGCGTTGATATCCATCTTCCATCTTATCCTTGCAAAGACCGTCAAGAGCCGTCGCGTAAGGATGTTCGCGGTGCTTGCGCTGGTGCTTGTTATCATGCTTGGCGGCACCTTCATCATGGACGCTGTCTTCGAGGCGAACATAAATGCGAAGATAGAGGCGGCGCCCGAGGGCGTAGTTGTGCAAAACTATAAGACGCAGCTGTCCTATTATCGTCACGTCAGTCACGGCCGGCGCCTCAAGAACTACACGCACGTCCTCGAAGAGCAGGTGCAGCTGCTTGAAAAGGTCTATAATGTGGAATGGAACGGCGTCGACAAGAGCGGCGTCGCGGGCAATATTTCAAATAAGCCCATCGACTATTATTACATTTTGTCCGATCCCGACGAGAACGGCAGGGTAAAGCAAGGCGTGGACATAAAGTTTGTGCTCAACAAGGAGACGAACACCTATGAACTTGCCACCGACGAAAACGGCGATGTCGTCGTGGGCAACGGCAGACCCACTCTCGAGGAAGAGGGCAGGCAACTTGTCCGCATCAAGCCCAACGCCGACGGCGAGCTTGTGATAGGCGGCAAGGTATATTCCCACTACTTCTACGTCTCGCGCACCGCGATGAACGGCGAGACGATATATCTTTGGTACGCCAAAGACCTGATGCCCACCTCCACCACATACAAAAGCGACGGCACCGTCAAACACGCGCCCGTGGACGGAATCTACGGCGAGGCGCTGTACAACGAGAGCGGCCTCATCTCGGACGGCTGGATATTCAGCTTCCAAAACGTGGTGGAAATCCTCGAAGACTACTACGAGGGCGTCGAGGGCCTTGCGAAAATGGAGGCTTCAAGCTCCAGCTTCGCAAGAAACCTGTCTACAATAAAGACGCAGGCGGAAAGGATCCGCGACAGATATTACGCGGGCACGGCGGAGCTGCCCTCCACGGGAGAGAAGATAGACCCGTGGACAAAGGCGCTTTACGACCAGGAGATCCACTTTACGGAGGACTTCTCTCTCACTCGCGGCGAGCTTAACTCGATACTTGCGAGGGTGGGCGCGCTGCTTGGCGACAACCACCTGTTCGACTTCCTGTTCAAAGACTACGACAAACTTGACGACGCGCTTGAAAACATGGGACTCGGCGCCGTTCTCGCTCCCATTCTTGAAAAGCTGTCGGGCGGTTACGCGCTTAGCGAGTTCGGCATAGACGCCGAGACCATGAATACCGTTGCGGACTGGGTGAGAACGCTGACGGGCAAAACCGCCGACTATCAGATAAACGAATTGTATATCGTGCTCGACTACAAAAACGAAAAGCACGACCACCTGTACGTCGCGCTTGTCAGAGACAACGGCAAATCCGGCGAAGAGATGGCCCCGGGCACAAATCCCGAAGACATCGTGCTTGATATCGACTTTGACGACGTGCTTCTCGACGAGGAGATGGATGATTACGCGTTCGACCTCGATCACCTCAGCGTCTTCCTCAACACAGCGTTGAACGGCTTGCTTGATAAGTTTGATATCAACATAAACGAAGGCATAATCTCCACCGTTCTCGGCCTTATCCTGAAGGATATCGAGATGGATTCGCAGACATACAAGGGTCTTGTGATAGGCGGCATAAGCATTCCGCTGCTCAAAGAGAACAATGAGGACGGCGCGGCGAACCTTGAATTTGCGATAGATATAAACGCCATATTGACAAATCTTCTCAGCACATGGTATTCCTATCAATCTCCCGTCATCAAACCCATCTGGGAGTTCTATGAGGAGTTCAACACGGGCTCCAACCAGGAGATGGCGCAGATGGCAAAATACCTTGCGCAGTCCGAGCGCGCGTACTACATCGCGAGCGTGTACGGCAGCATGATAGGCAGCACGCTCATCGGCGATTCGCTCGGCGGCGGAGTTTACGACTCCTCCTTCGGGCTCAGCGACCGCGTCGCCGTAAGCCAACTCAAATCCGATCTCTCGTATATGAGAACATATTTCCCTATCTACGGATTCCGCGACATGATGATGACCTTCTCGGGCATCGTGTTGCTCTGCTACTTCCTCAGCTTCCTCGCCGCGGAAAAGGAAGAGATGTATGCCACGGGCAAGTTGCTCGGCAAGGTCACTCAGCAAGACCTCGAGCAGGAGCTTGAAAACGCGCCCTCTTCCCCCGAACCCGGCACCGTAGAGATGCCCGAACCTCGGTCTTTGGCAGGCGAACAAGCGCCCGCGAACGGCGAAGGAGAGCAAGGACAGGCTCCGCCCGAAGGCGAAGCCGCGCCAAATGCAGCAGGCGTGGCTCCCATTCCCGCCGACGACGGGTTGGAACTCCTTCCCGAAGACGAGGTCAAACCCGCTCAGAACGAAGGCGAGGCTAAGCCCGCGCAAAACGCAGAAGGGGCTCAGGATGTGAAACCCGCTCCCGAAGCAGGCAACGCTCCCGAACAGAAGGCAACGCCCGCGGAGACTCCCGCAGGGGATAAAGCCCCGGAAGTCCTCGACGACGCCCTCCTCGAAGAGGTGGGGCTTGAAGAGGCTCCCGTGCAGGATGTAAAACCCGCCGCGCTCGCAAGCGACGCAAAGCAAGCGGCAAAGCCCGCGGAGACTCCCGTAAAGGACGATAAGAAGGGGAAAGCCCTCGCAAAAGAGGATAAGAAGGCTCAGAAGGCTCTCGCTCAGGAAGCCAAGAAGGCGGAAGAAGCCAAGAAAGCGGAAGAAGCCAAAAAAGCGCAAGAGGCTAAGAAAGCCGAAGCCGCTAAGAAAGCCGAAGAAGCCAAGAGAGCGCAAGAAGCTAAGAAAGCCGAGGCCGCTAAGAAGGCAGAGGAGGCTAAGAAAGCGCAGGAGGCCAAGAAGGCGCAGGCAAAGGCGAAAGCCGAGGAGGCTAAGGCCAAAAAAGTACCTGCAAAACAAAATAAAGAGGGGGAGGTGAAGTGAAATGAGCGACAAGGATAAAAAGATCATGGCAATCGAAAAAGCGTCCGACGCCAACAGCAAGGCAAACGCCAAGCCCGAAAAAGCACCTAAACCCGAAAAGGTAAAACCCGAAAAGGCTCCCAAACCCGAAAAACCGGCTAAACCCGAGAAAGTTAAGGAACCCAAGCCGGAGAAAGCCCCTAAACCCGAAAAGGTCAAGGAGCCTAAACCGGAAAAGGCCGCAAAGCCCGAAAAAGTCAAAGAACCCAAGCCTGAAAAGGCGAAGGCGGAGAAGGCGCCCAAGCCCGAAAAAGCGCCCAAGCCCGAAAAAGAGAAGAAGGAGAAGGCGCCCAAGCCCGGCAAAGAGGAGAAGCAGGCTCTCAAAGAGGCCAAGAAGAAAGCAAAGAAGGAGCCTAATGGCATCGTCAACGTGGACGCGGAGGGCAACGTCATAGGAGAGGCGTTCCCCGTCGCGAAGAGCGACAAGCGCGATCACACCAAGACCTCCGTCGCATACACGGCGCTTGCTTTCCTGCTGAACGTGCTTGCGGTGGTGCCGCTTGTGGCAGTGCCAATCTTCCTTGCGGTCAAGGGGTATCAGCTTATGCCCGCGTACGGCATATGGCACTTCATAGGCCTCATCATTCTGCTTGTGTTCGCGGCGATATTCATCGTTGTCACGCTGTGCGTATCCCGCAAAAAGTCAAAACGCAGCATATTGTCGCAGACGGCGAGGATAGCGTTCACATACATCTTCCTCACGACGATATTCGGCATGATCCTCACCTACGTGGCGCCCGACATCATAGAAAACGCCACTTCGGCGACGCTGTTTGTCGAGGACGTGTTCTACAATGCGGAGCCGCAACTTGAAAAGAACGCCGCGCTTGAAAGGCAATACATCATGTATAACGTCCTCAACGGCAACCTCAACATGTACGGCGAGGACGGCAAGGTGCTTAAGGACGGCGACTTCTCATACGCCACGCTTGAAGATCACACCGTCAACACGCAGAGCGGCGTCATGACCTACAAAATCAAAGATATCCAAAGCGCATACAACACCTACAAGAGGCAATACAACACCACCGCCAAATTTGACGCCTTGCTTGCGACCATAGCGGAACAGGACGCGTACAAGAGCGAGCTGTACAACTTTGTGTACAAGACCTATGTGTTGAACGACTTCGATTACGCGCTTGACAACAAGGTGGATCGCCGCGCGATCACTCTGGCGATAGTGGACTATTTGTATGAAAACGCAAACTACTCGCAGCTTATCGCGGACGGTTTCAAGAAGGGCTCGAAGGTGGCAGAGCTGTTCAAGAACAACTACGACAACTTCAATCAGGATGGATATCAGACCTTCGACGATCCGCTGCTGCTGTATGCGCAGCTCGACAAGCGCATGACAATTCCCGTCGTGCTCAGGCTCATCCTCAACAAGGGCTGGACGTATTCGCAACCGAGTATGGGCGGCGGCAAAGTGTACTACACCGACGACAACAACTTCCTCTATGAGCTGTACGATCCCAAGACCGTGGAGGCATACAAGGCGGACGGCGGCAGATTCACCTATGAGGATACGCTGATAAACGGCGACGGCAACGAGTACAACGTGCGCTACGGCTTTAACGACGACGGCTGGAAAGTTTACGAAAACGGCATTGTCAAGCGCCCCATCAAGTGGCTGGTGCTGGATATGCTCGGCGATCCCATGGCGGTTGCGTCGATAGACCTGTCCAATGTGTCCATAGACTTGTCAAGCCTTGTGCCCGGCCTTAAGTTGACTATCCCGCTCATTCTGCAGGCTGTCGAAAACCTCGCGGGCGGCTTGATCGACGGCATCGGCGACTTGCTAAGCGAGGACCTTGTCGACCTCATCAAGGACGTGACGGGCGGCGCGGCGCTCAGCATAGGCATCTGCATAGACGACGCAAACGCGCTGCAGATCCAGGCGCTGCCCATGAACCCGACATACGGAATGCTCGGCTACATGCAGGCGACGTGGGTACAATCCAACAACCTGCTTATGGCGGTCGTCAACGTCATGAACGTCCGCAATTGGCTGTACATCTTCGGCGCGGTCGGAGTCATCCTGCTTGTGGCGGCGGGCGTGCTCAGAGAGTGCGGAAGGCGCACGAGAATGAGAGCGGCTATCGCGCGCGACAGGCTTATAAGAGCGGGCGCGCAACCTCAGGGCAGCATTGAAGAGGCCAACAGAAAGATAGAAGAGAAAAAGGAAAAGGACAAACTCAAGCCCAAGATCGAAGAGGCTAAGATGGAGGTCATGCGCGCGCAGGAGAAACTTGACAACATAGTCGCGTGCGACACCGAAGAGCAATTCAAAGAGCTTGAGAAAGAGCAAAAAAACAAGGATAAAGAGCTCAAGAAGCAGCAAAAAGAAGAGGCTCAGAAGGCCGCGGAAGAGGCTAAAAAAGCAGCGGAGGCCGAAAAGAAGGAAAAGGCCAAGCTGAAAGAGGAAGAGGCCAAAAAGGCGGCTCAGGAAAAGGCTCAGGAAAAGGCGCAGAAGGAAAATAATAAGCCCGAAAAAGCTCCCAAACCCGAAAAAGTCAAGGAGCCTAAGCCCGCTAAGCCCGCGCCCGAAAACAAGGCCAAACCGTCGGCAGGCAATCCCGCAAGACCCGCGGGAGCAAAACCCGCCCCCAAACCGGGAGTGAGACCTGCGGGGACCAAACCTCCCGTAAGACCCGCCGGGGCAAAACCCGTCCAGGGCGGCAAACCTAAGCCCAAGCAATAAGCAAAGGATCAAGCAACCAAAAAAGGATCGCGCAAGCGGTCCTTTTGCTTTTGATATTTTGTTGTCGTACGTAGTGATGCGGGGCGATGGAATTAATCTTATGATATTCTAAAAATTTTCAGGCGTTTTTGAGGTCTCTGGTGAGGATGTCGCCGCTTTCAAGCGGGTAGGGACAGTCAAAGGAGTAGGCGGCTTGCACCAGCTTTGCGTCGTCTGTCACGCTGCCGTCCTGCATACATATCTCGCCCACCGTGAAGGTCTTGCCGTCCGCCGCGGAGGGGGACAGCACGTTGAGGGTATCGCCGCTGAAAAATCTGTTTCTCATCTCTACGAGGACTTTGCCGTCCTTATATGAGAGCACCGTCGCGACAAAGACTTCCTTTTCTTTTGTGCGGGTGCTGTCCGGGCTGACCGTGTCAAAGCGCTCGCCCTCGAAAAACGCCTCGGTGTAGGGCCTGTGCGAGATGCGCTCCAGTCTCTGCTCAAGCGCGGGAGCGTTTTCCACTCTGCCCGTCGCAAGATAGCTGTCTATCGCGGCGCGGTAGGCGGAGGCGACGACGGCTATATAAAATTCGCTTTTCATTCTACCCTCTGCCTTGAGGGAGCACACGCCCGCCTTTGCCATCTCGGGTATGCGGGACAGCAGCCGAAGGTCCTTGCTGTTCATTATGTAGGTGCCGCGCTCGTCCTCTTCGATCGCGAGAGGAAGGTCGGGGCGCATCTCCTCCACGAGGGAGTAGCGGAAGCGGCAGGGCTGCATGCACTCGCCTTTGTTGGCGCTCCTTCCCGAAAAGTGCGTGGACAGCAAGCATCGCCCGCTGTAGCTTATGCACATGGCGCCGTGGCAGAACGCCTCAAGCTCGATATCGGGCACGGCGAGGTGTATGCGCGCCGTCTCTTCAAGGGAAAGCTCGCGCGCGAGAACGACTCTTGCGGCGCCCATATCGCGATAAAATTTTACCGTGCGGGAGTTGAGAGCGTTGGCCTGCGTCGAGACGTGTATGGGAAGATCAGGCGCGACCTCACGGCAAAGAGTCATCAGCCCTATGTCGGAGATCAGTACGGCGTCCGCGCCCGCGTCCTGCAAAAACGCGAAGTAATCTTTAAGTTTGTCTACGTCGGCGTCTTTTGCGAAGATGTTTGCGGCGACGTATACTTTTTTGTCGCGCGCGTGCGCGTAAGTCAAAGCCTCTATGATCTCATCGTCCGAAAAATTGTCGCTGAAAGCGCGCAAAGAAAAATTTTTGCCGCCTATATAGACGGCGTCCGCGCCGAAATGCACGGCGGTTTTAAGCTTTTTGAGGTTGCCCGCAGGCATCAAAAGTTCCAACATGCTCACTTGAGAAGAGGGATCCCCGCAAGATATATGATATCCGTCCTGTCGCGCGCGTCGCCCTCCGCAAGCACAAACGCCTTTTTGACGATGACGCCGCCCGCAAGATTCACGATGTTTTCTATGCCGAGCAGACTGCCGCCCGTGGATACGACGTCGTCCACGATAGCCACGCGCTTGCCGCGGATCAGGTCCGCGTCGTGTTTGCTGAGGTACAACTTTTGCTCCTCGCCCGTGGTTATCGACCTGACCGAGGTCTCAAGCCCGTCTTGCATGTACAGCTTTTTGGACTTGCGGCACACCGCATAGTAGCGCTGCCCAAGCTCTCTTGCGACTACGTGGGCAAGCTGAAGCCCTTTGGACTCCGCCGTGACGACGACGTCGCACTCGCCTTTAAGCCTCGCCGCGATCTGCTTGCCGCAATGCTCCGTAAGCTCCTGCGCGCCATGCAGATTGAAAAAACATATCTTTACGCCCGACGGCAGCGGAAGTATGGGAAGCTCCGCATGATAGCCGCTGATGTCAAGAGGATAATATCCTTCCATGTCGTTCTCCTTATGCCTTATAAATCAAATATAATTATACCAGCATTGCGGGGAATGTCAAGCCGTCATGCAGCTTCCTTGACTTCGAGGGTGACTTCGGGGAGGAAGGTCAGGGTGGCGAGGCAGTCCTTTTCAAGAGATCTGCCGACGGACTGATAGGCTTTTGCCTGCAAGCCGAGGAAGTCTATGCCGCACTCAAGCGATATCTCGTGCAGCTTTTTCATGCGCGCGGTTAGCTCTGCGCCCAGCTCCTTCGCGGCCTTTTTGATTAGCGAGTCGGCGCCCGAAAGGATGTCGTCGTCGCTTATGAATTGCACGTCGAGGAGGTCCACCGACAGCTTAAGTTTCGCCTCGACCTTTCTGCCTTTCGCCGTCGTCTTCACGTCCTTTTTGAGTATGCGAAATTCAAACGAGCCTTCCTCGGACGTGTAGTTGAGCGACCCATAGGTCGTCTCCGAAAGATAGATGGACAATATCTCGGACAGCTCCCCCTCGAGCACCTTTGCGGAGTCGTGATCGAAGACGAGGACGCGGCTTAAATCGAACTCGAAATTGTCCTTGATCTCGCCCTGTTGGTCGATGGGCTGATCCTGCATCTCGACGGGCACGATATATGGGATCGCGGTCGCTTCGCTGCGCGAGAGGGAGCGCGCAAGCAAGTCCTTTGCGGAGGTCTTGATAAGCCCGTCCGTACCCTCGTTGTTGACTATCGCGGTCTGCAAAAAATAGGGCGAAGACGTAGTGGTGCCTACGCGCATGGCAAGCATATCCCTCGGACTTTTCGACCCTGTCACGATGATGGCCTGCTCTCTTAAAGCGTACATGCTGTTTAGCGGATATATGATCTGCAGATGATCCTCTTTGAGGGCGGATTGCGACAAAAACAAGACTTCACAATGCGCAAGCGACACTATTAACCCCATTTTCTGTGAAATATCGTCAAGAGCGGAGGATATCGTCCTGCCCGTCGCAGTGAAGGTCTCATAGCGTTGCGAGCCGCTCTCTCCCGCCGAGGAGAGCATGTGCACGGACTGCGTGGTGACGGTAAATTCCCGCTTGCTCTCGTCAAAATCCACGCCTATGCCGACGACTATAGCGGTCTTCGTAAGCGCGGGGCTGTTGACCGTCCTGCCAAAAACTATAAGCAATATTATCGCCGCAAGAATTATCGCCCACTTGGTGCGCAAAACATATGATGTGATCTTGATTTTTTTCAATTGTTTTCCTCCGCTTGCAAAGAGCCGTTATCAAGCGTTTTGAAAGTTTCTTTTGCGCGCTCTTGATAGCCCCTCATTATGTTGTCGGCTATGCTGTCCGGCGGCTCGGGATAGGGGACCTCGTAGGGGACGTATTCGTCGTCGAGGCAGGCGTACAGACCCTTGAAAGTCTTCCTCCTGCGCAGGGCGAGCAAGAGGAGGGACGAGGGAATGAAGACTGCAAGCGCGCTTAAGGCATATCCCATCGCCTCGGTCGAAAACTTCGCTACGGACTGTGAGGATGGCACCGCCGCCACTATCACGCAGACGGCGAGAGGGAAGAGAATTATGGCGGGCAGCCTCGTCCCAAGCGCGCGGTCGCACGCCGCTATGGCTCCGAAATATATGAAGGACAGCGAAAGTATCGACGCGGACACCGCGGCGAAAAGATTTGTCCATTCCATTCTGCCTATCTCCATCGAGAGCTGGTTGAAGCCCGCCATGTGTATGGTCAGGTCGGATACCATCTTGAGCGACTCGCCGTACGCCGCCACCCCAAGCGCCACCGTCACGAGGGTTATTGTCAGCGTGATCGCGATCCCGCCCGAGATATACGGCAGCCGCTTATTTTTTATGCGCAAAAATGCAAACGGAAGCGCGTCGCCTATCCACAGCCCGAAGCGGGGCAGCCCTTTGAAAAACTCCGACGGCGGCAGGGAAAACACGGGAAGATTGCGGCCTATGTCGTTGTTGGTGTCAAAAAATATCAGGTTGAAGACGATAAGCGCCATAAATATGGGCGCTAAGATCTCGCAGGTGCGCGCGATTGAACGCGATCCCTTTACGCCAAGGTACAGCGCGGGAAAGAGGAACATCAGATATAAAAGGGAGGGCTCCACGCCGCCGAACAGCTCGTGCGCGAGATAACTCACGCAATAGCAAAAATAGAAGGTGCCCTTAAGTATAAGCCATACGCTCATAAGCGCGCAGCACGCCTTATAAAGTCTGCTGCCCGTGCAGCGCATAAGATCATCTCCTCGCATGCGCGCGAAGGCAAACGCAAACGCGGTCACGGCAAGCTCCACGACGGCCATGAACATAAACACCCACAGCGTGCCCGATCCGTAGCTTTCGCTTATCACTCCGGGCGCTGCGGACAGCTTGAACGCCATGCCGAGCGCGAATATGATAAACGCCGCCTGCGAGTTGTACACCGTGCCCGAAGGCAAATTTTTGTATAGTCCGCGTTGTATCTTTACGTTTTTCATGCTCGCCTCAATTTTTGCGTATTCGCCTGCGATTCGCCGTGGGGATGGAGTACGGCCTGTCCACCATGGACACCGTGCCCACCTTCAGCGCTCCGTCCTGCAGGTCGGGATTTATCCTCGGCGCGTACGGCGCAAGGTAGGGCGTGCCGAAGTTGTCAAGGCTTGTCAGATATCCTATAAGCACTATCGCAAGAATGACCATGCCCACAAACCCCGTGACTGCGCTCACGCACAGAAACAGCAGGCGGAGTATGGATATCGTCCCCACCTGATCGGGCACGCAAAATATGCCTATGGCGCTTAGCGCTATGACAAGCACGGACGGCGAGGAGATAAGCCCCGATTTGACCGCGGTGTCGCCAAGCACTATCGCGCCGACTACGGACAGTGAGATGCCAAGATATCGCGGCATGCGGATGGAGGCTTGATTTAGCACTTCAAACAGCACCAGTACCACAAGCATCTCTATCGCGGGCGGGAAGGGTATCCCCGTCGTCGCCGCCATAAGCGTCATCAAAAATTTCAGCGGCAAAAGCTGCAAGTGGAAGGTCTGCAAGGCGATATACGCTCCCGGCAGCAGCACGGTCAGCAGCGCGCCTATTATGCGGAACATTCGTATCATGCTCGCCCGCCAATCCCCCGAATAGTAGTCGTATCCGTCCTGCACGTCTTCAAAGATGAGATAGGGCAGCGTGATAACTATCGGCGAGCCGTCAACGATTATCGCCACGCGCCCTTCAAGCAGCTTGGCGCTTACCACGTCGGGCTTTTCGGACGTCCCCGCCTGCAAAAAGAAGGACGTGCGCTTCGCCTGCACAAACGCAAGCACGTACGCGCTGTCGATGACTCCGTCTATGTCGATCTTGCTTATCTTTTCGTATATCTGCCTTACCACCTGCTTGTCCGCTATGCCGCGGATGTGCAGCACCGCGACCGACGTCGTGGAATAGCGCCCCACCTGAAAAGTGCGCACCACAAGGGAAGGAGTCTTAAGGCGGCGGCGCATCATGGAAAGATTTGTCTTTATCTCCTCTATGAAACCTTCGCGAGGGCCTTTAAGCACGCTTGATGTGGGCGGCTCCGCTATAGAGCGCTTTTCGGGCTTTCTCAAAGAGAAGACGTACGCCGTTTCCTCGCCGTCGACAAACATTACCACGTCCCCTTCGGATATGGGACCGGGCGAGCTTATGACGGGCACGGGCACTGCTTCTTCGCTGAACTTGACCGCGCGCCTCAGCGCGTCCTCATAGGGAGGGCAAAAACTCTCCGCCTGCAAAAGCGGGGAGATTATGCTGACTTCAAACAGCTCCCTGTCTATGCCGCCGTCTATATAGACGAAGGCGCACTTAACGCCCGCCGCTTCTATCCGGCGGATCTTAAGGTCGTCGCTCATGGTAAAGGTAAGCTGCAATTGATTTATGACTTCGTCTATATTCACGCAAGCCATTATTGACCGTACGCGCACTTTATAAGCTCAAAACGCGCAATAAAACCCTTTTTCGCGCAAATTCGACGCAGTTCGACCTTGTCTGAAAATCAAAAGTTTTCGCTTCGTTTACAAAAGCCGAACGCTTTGATATGTCGATTTGCCGATGACTTTTTGTCCTGTCGCGCGAGGCTCCGCACAGTCGCGCACTATGCGCGCGCACATAAAATTATGTTTATAATTATTGACAAATGTAAAATAAGTGCTAAAATACAACTATTGCGGAGGGAGAAACACTCTCAAAACTTCTTGTGCGAGCATATAATACGATACGGCGCTCTCCCAAGCGGGGGCGCGTTTGATTTGAGGAGGGACATATGGCGAAGTTGAACAAGCACGTAAAGCGGCTTATTATCGCGCTCATCGTCATCGTCGTGCTGGCGGCAGCCGGCATAGGCGCTGCTTTCGGCGTGATGAACAACCTGCAATTTATGACTTACACCAAGTCTAAGCTTGCAAAGCTCGCGGGCGAATATCCCTCGCGCTCCGTCAACTTCATCGCGCACAGAGGCTTGAGCGAGGAGGAGTATCAAAACACCGCGGAAGCGTTTTCTCTCGCCGCCGAAGACCCCGGCACCTGGGGCATAGAAACCGACGTGTGGGCGACAAGCGACGGAGGCTTTGTCTGCATGCACGACCGCAACGCTCTCGACGGGATTGGCAACGTCAAAAACGTCACGCTTGAAGTGGCGCTGTCCACGCCTCTCAAGCACAACAAGGAAAAGTATGCGCCTTCCGTGGACGAGTATCTCTCCATATGTAAAAACGGGGATAAGACCGCCGTCGTCGAGATAAAGGACAAGGATATGACGCAGGAAGACCTTGACGTGCTTGTGCAAAAAATAATTGAAAGCGGCGCGAAGTTCAGGGTGATATCCTTCCACATGGACAAACTTGAGTACATTCGCGGCAAGCTGCCCGACGCAAAGCTGCAGCTGCTTGTCGTATCCACATACATTGGCTCGAAGGCGCTGAAAAAGGCGATATCCCTCAATATTGACCTGTCCTGCATGTATCAGCTGCTTACTAAGAAGTGGGTGGACAAGTTTCACGACGCGGGGCTTGAGGTCGGGATCTGGACCGTAAACAACGCTCGCGACGCCATGTGTATGGCGGTCAAATTCAACGTGGACTATATCACTACCGACATAAGAATGAAGGGAGAAGTTGAAAATTATATCGCGGGACTTAAAAAGTGACCCGGTTTTTCAGACGAAACAAAGTAAAAGCGGCTTGAATTTTCAGGCCGCTTTTTGCAACTTACATTTATGCGCTTTTTATCAATACACGCCTTGTGCAATCATCGCGTCCGCGACCTTCTTGAAGCCCGCAAGGTTTGCGCCCGCGACAAGGTTGTAGGGCATGCCGTATGCGTTTAGGGTCTCCACGATCTTGGAGTGGATGTTGGTCATGATGTGATGCAGCTTGCTGTCCACCTCTTCCGCCGTCCATTGTAAACGCTCGCTGTTCTGGGTCATCTCCAGACCCGACGTCGCGACTCCGCCCGCGTTGACCGCCTTTGACGGAGCGACAAGCACGCCGTGACTCTGCAGATAGGCGATCGCCTCGTTGGTGGTTGGCATATTGGACACTTCGTTGAGGATGGGGACGCCAAGTTTGACCATGCCTTTTGCGTCCTCAAGGCCGATTTCGTTTTGCGTTGCGCAGGGCATATAGATGTCCGCTTTGACGTTGCCCCAGGGTTTCTTGCCCGCGACGAATTCGCAGCCGAACTTGTCCGAATAGTCCTGCACGCGATTGCGGTTGGAGGAGCGCATTTCAAGCATATAGTCCACTTTTTCTCCGCTTATGCCGTCGCTGTCGTAGATGTATCCGTCGGGTCCAGAAAGCGTAAGTACTTTGCCGCCCAACTCGGATATCTTCTTTGCGGCGCCCCATGCCACGTTGCCGAATCCGGACAGACAGAAAGTCTTGCCCTTAAGCGTCTCGCCCTCGTGGTTGAGGACCTCTTCAAGGAAGTAGGTCGCGCCGTATCCCGTCGCCTCAGGGCGTATCAGCGAGCCGCCGTAGCTCAGCCCCTTGCCCGTCAGCACGCCGTTGTTGAATTGCCCGGCGATCTTTTTGTATTGTCCAAACAAGAAGCCTATCTCCCTGCTGCCCACGCCTATGTCGCCCGCGGGCACGTCGAGGTCGGGACCGATGTGGCGGTAAAGCTCCATCATGAAGGATTGGCAAAAACGCATTATCTCCGCGTCCGATTTGCCTGTAGGATCGAAATCGCTGCCGCCCTTCGCGCCGCCCATGGGCAGGGAAGTCAGCGAGTTTTTGAAGGTTTGCTCGAAGGCGAGAAACTTCATCGTGTCAAGGTCGACGGACCTGTGGAAGCGCAAGCCGCCCTTATATGGCCCTATCGCGTTGTTGAACTGCACGCGGAAGCCGCGGTTGACGTGAAATACGCCGTTGTCGTCCATCCACGGCACGCGGAACATGATTTGTCTGTCCGGCTCCACCATGCGCTCAAGCACGCAGAACTTTTTAAGCTCCGCCTCTTGCTGTTCCACCGCGGGAGCTATGGACGAGAAGACCTCCGTCACCGTCTGCATAAATTGAGGTTGACTGACGTTTTTCTTCGCCGTTTGATCGATGACATCAGAAATGTAAGACATTGCTTACCCCCATATCAAGTTTTTTCTTTACATAATATGATACACCCAAGCCCGAATGATATCAACAGAAAAGCTATAAACTCAATCAAAATATTGTAAAGATATCCATACGCTTGTCGATTTTTGTATGGCTTATAAAAATTGTATTATGCCATTAAGGCGGTGCCTAAAGCGCTCCGAAAAGAAAATATCGACGGACATCTGTTTTATAAAAAGCGAGGGCGGGCGGCGCGACGTATATTTATGCAAATTGGGGGCATTTTATAGTGAGAGGTGCAATATGTTAAGGACAAGATCCACAATAATTTTGCTTGCGATATTGCTTGTCGCCATCGTGGCATGCGCCGCCGTAAGAGAGGTAGGCGCAACCTCGGACAGCGAAGCGTACGCCGCGGGGATTTACGACCGAGTAACTCCAGAACTTATCGCGCTGTATGAAAAGGAGATCTCGGCTTGTCCCGTCGTCAGCGACCAAAACCCCGCCCGTCTTCTGAAGACCGCGGAAGGACTTGGGATAGAGCTGAACAAACTTAAGGCGCTTATGCTCCTGCAGGATCTGTCCGCAAGGGTTGGGCGTGAAATATCCCTTTCCGCACTCGCCGAAAAGTCAGAATGGGCGCTCATATTATACGCGAAACAGTGCGGCGACGACTATCTAGCCGCCCTTCCCGAGGAGCAAAGACAGAGGCTTAAAAAGCTGTTGTTTGAGGCGTTGAAACCCTCAAACGCTTAAGCCCCGGCGCACAGCGCGTACATAGGGTATTTTGGCGGGATATTCCATCCAGACCAGTTTCGCCCTTGCGCACACAGGGCGATAGCCAATGCCGAGCCCCTTTCGCGTTTGCGAACTTACAGGATTTTCCGATTGTATAAGCGGGGACCCATCGCGCGCGTCCACGCGTACGAAAGGGTAAAAGTATATAAAATTATCTTTATCCTATTTGATTTTTTTTGCGGATGTGCTAAAATTATCGTGGCGCAAGAGGCGTCGCGATTTTTGCATATAATGGATTGCTCGGGCTTGACTTCTGAGGAGGGAGAGTATGAAAAGAGTGCGGATAAGAAAAATAATGATATTTTTGGCGCTTGCCATGGCGATAGCGCTTACTTTGGGCATGCTTACGGCATGCGATCTTACGGCGGGAAAGGACGACGACAATGCGACCGTTCCCGCGGTTCCCGAAGAGGATAACGCGCTGCACGACGATTTTTTTGACATGCTTTGGGGCGAGGATTGGCAGCAGAGCGCCGACGATCTTCCCGAGAGCGGCGACATAGAGCTAAGCCAATACGCCGCAAAATTTTACGCGCTTGGCGCGGCGGAAGTCCCCGCAGAGATAAAGAAGGGCGGCGACATATATTTTCACACTTCGATCGCGGGCAATTTCGGTCTGCGCGGCAAGGACGGAAGCAGCTTAGAGGCGGAGCTCGGGTTCGAGATCGAGGCAATTCTCGACAGGACGTCCAAAAATGCGGACGGAGAGCTGACAAGCGAAAATTCCGCCATAGGCGTACGCGTATATTCGGGGGCAGCTACCGTGATGGGCGCCTACTTCTTCATAGACGACCCCACAAGTCTGTACTTTGACTTTGCGGGCAATCATATAAGGCTTTCCGCGGAGTTTGTGCACGACGGCGAGCTGATAAACGACGCTTTCGGCAAGGCTATCGGCAGGGCGCTCGGCAAGGAATGTGAATTTGAATTTGGCAATATAGACATAAAATATTCGCTCAACAGCATTCTTGACGGCGTCCTCGAGGCGGCAAACGGCAGATGGTCTCCACTTTCGGTGCTCAAGGCGTTTGCTGGCGCGCTGGGATACGATCCCGAACTTATAGAGGCTCCCGACGAATACGAAGTGGAGCTGATAAGGCAACTGTTCTCCGGCTGGCTCAAGGCGGAGAAGCACGGCAACGACTATAAAATCGGCATGGATACGACGGCGGGAGGCTCGCTTGCGCATACGCTTTTCAACAAGGCGCTCGGCCTTGATCTGATCTTCAACATGAACTTCAGCGAGGAGAACGGCAGGCTTAAGGACGGCGTGTACTTCGAGCTTGCGCTTCCGGGGCTTCTCACCAACGATGGCCGCTATCCCTACGCGGGGCTCAGGGTGAACGCCTTCGAGTTTGCGCCCGCGGACGGCAGAAAAGTCGAGACCGCAGCCGATCGCGAACAGTACAGCGCGGACATCTCCATAAAGGAGGAGGAATCCCTTTCTCCAAGCGGCGTGACCCTCTTCGGCGCGGAGCTCAAGACCATAAAACTTACAAGAGCGTTCAGGCTTGACCTCGTCAACCCCATCGAGACAAATAAGACCATGCTCGATCTTCGCCTGAGTTACGGCGACGATACGGTGCTCGGCGCAAGTTTTGAGGGCGGCACTCTCACTTTCGAGGTCGACCCGACTGTGCTTTTCAAAGAGGATACTCTGCTTGGCAAGGCGTGCAAGGCGATCGCGGACTTCATTTACGAAAACTTGCTCGAAGAAGACGAGGAGCTCGCGCGCAAGATGGCGGACAAGATATACATCGGCGGCGCGGACGGCGACAGAGCGGCGCTCAACCCCGAATTTACCGGGATGAGTATTTCCGGGATCTCCGTGCGGCAGATCGTGGACGACTACGTGGACAGCGTGTTCGAGGCGCACGACCTCTTTGAGAAGATGCTTGAAGACGGCGCGGATCGGCTTCCCGACTTCGAAGCGCCCGATTTTGACTTCGAAGCGCCCGATTTCGGCGATTTCGGAGGTTTCGGCGACTTTGGCAAAGGCGATTCCAAATTCCCAAGCATGTCCGCATTCAATCTCGCGGGCATAATGCGCGGCAGGATCCTACCCGCGCTCGGCGAGTTGCTCTCCACCGTCAAAACTCTCGAGGACGGAAAGATCTGCGTGCGCTGCGACAGCGTGACTCAGATGTTGCTCGACGTGTGCAACAAGCTCGACGGGCTTGAAGGCGCGGACGCGTATACCCTTGGACAACTTATCGACGAGGTCGTGGACGGCACGCTCAAGGCGCTCGACTTCCTCGCGTCCGAAGGCATTATAACCTATGACGAACAGGCTCCATCCGCTCGCGCTCTTGCGGACGCCTGCTTTGAAAAGCTGACCTCCTTCGTCACTCTCGAAGGCGCCCCGACCTATGAAGAGGCGCGCGACATCCTTCTTTCCATCGGCGCAATAACCGAGGCCGACGACAGCTACTATACCGAGTACGCCCTCTATCTTATGCTCGCCTCCACCAGCGTCGAGTTGAATGTGGATGTGAACGACGGCATACGTTATACGGTGTCGGTCGGGGTGTTTGAGGCGGGGGTCA
>CANQCC010000003.1 GCA_947589635.1 uncultured Clostridia bacterium
ATTCCGACAAGCGCATAACCGCCTATCACGAAAGCGGCCATGCCATTATCGCCAAAAAGATGAAAAACTGCGACAACGTGCACGAGGTCAGCATAATTCCGCGCGGCATGGCGGCGGGCTATACGATAACCACGCCCGAGACGGACGACAATCATATGACCAAGAGCAAGCTGCTTGACAACATCACGATGCTGCTCGGCGGAAGAGCGGCGGAAGAGCTTGTGATAAAGGATATCTCCACGGGCGCGTCCAACGACATACAGCGCGCAAGCAAGATCGCCCGCAAGATGGTCACGGAATGGGGCATGTCCGAGACCCTCGGCAACATGTATCTCGGTGCCAGCGAGGAGGTTTTCCTTGGCAGAGACTATCAGACGCAGCTCAATTTCAGCGACGAAGTGGCGGCGAAGATAGACGACGAGGTCAAGCGCATACTCGACGCGCAATATCAGGTGGCGCTGTCTATTTTGCGCGAGAACAGGCCCATCATGGACGCCATGGTCAAGCTGCTGTTTGAAAAAGAAACCATCTATGAGGACGAAATAGACGCGCTGTTCGGCGAAGAAAACAACGATAAGGACGGCATATTCTCCTCCAAGGTCAACCGCTCCGAGGCGAACGACAAGCCTATGGACAAGCCCGCCGAGGAAAAACCCGCCAAGGGCAGAAGAAAGAAGGCGGACGGAACGCCCGAAGTCATAATACTTCCCGCGCCCGAAGGGATCGTCGAGTTGGTTGAAGAGGCCCCCTTGCAGTCGGAAGGCGAAGGGCAGGATAAAGCGCCCGAAGAGGGCGAGCATGGCAAAGCTCCCGCGGCGGACGGCGGAAGCGCGGACAACGGCGCAGACGGCGTAGCGGATAAAAAGGATAACGAATAAGCTGAAGAAGGAGGGGCTTTTGCCCCATACATAACGGAGGAGAGAGTGACTCTCAGGCAGGCTAAAAAAGAAGATCTGAAAATAATTATGGACAGCGATCCCGCCGCGCTCAGCGAGCGGCAGGTCAGGCGCACTTACGCGGGCTATAAGGCGCTCAGTCTTTATCGGCTTGCGCACGCGCTTTGGCTTAAGGGGCGCAAAAACCTTGCTCTTCGGCTTAGTTGGCGCGCGAAGAGGAAGACGGGCATCGACATACATCCCGCGGCGGACATAGCTCCCGGCGTGTTCATCGATCACGGCGTGGGCGTAGTCATAGGCGAGACCGCCAAGGTGGGCGAAGGTTGCGTGCTCTATCAGGGCGTGACTCTGGGCGGCACGGGCAAGCAGACGGGCAAGCGCCATCCCACTCTTGAGAGGGACGTCATGGCGTCTGCGGGCGCGAAGATACTCGGTCCCGTGACCATAGGCGAGGGCAGCAAGATAGGCGCGGGCAGCGTAGTGCTTAAGGACGTGCCCAAACATTGCACCGTCGTCGGCGTTCCCGGGCGCATAGTCCGTCAGGACGGCAAGCGCGTGGAGGAGCTGGATCAAGTGCGGCTTCCCGACCCCATGCTTGAGGAGATCGCAAGGCTGAACGCGCGCATTTGCGAGCTTGAAAACAAGGCGGGCATACACTCCTGCAGGTATTCGCTTGCCGTGGATGGGGATAATGCTCCCGCGGACGAACTTGCCAAAGTCTCGGCGGACGAAGCTAAAGACTGAGAAGTTAAAGGCCGATCGGATAAATTGAAAACGCCCGGGGAGGCGCCTTAAAGGAAGAAATATGAAGATTTTCAACACGCTTACACGCTGCAAAGAGGAGTTTGTCCCTCTAAGAGAGGGCAATGTCAACATGTACGCTTGCGGCATCACGGTGTCCGGCGAGGCGCACATTGGGCATGCGTATCAGGCGCTTATATACGATATCATCCGCAAATATCTTGAAAAGAAGGGCTACAGCGTAAAGTATGCGCGCAACTATACGGACGTCGACGACAAAATAATCGCCAAATCGCGCGAGACGGGTATCCCCGCGCTTGAGTATGCCGCGATGATGATAAAAAATATCGACGCGCTCATGCGCCGGTTTCAGGTGGACGACCCGACGATATGGCTTAAGGCGACCGAAAATATCGACAACATAATAGATTTTATAAGCAGACTTATCGACAGCGGGCACGCCTACGCGACGGAGCGCGGCGACGTATATTTTGCGGTGGAAAGTTTCCCGGGATACGGCAAACTTAGCGGGCGGCGCACCGAAGACGCGTACGAGAGCGTGCGCATAGAAAACGAGGAGAACAAGCGCGACCCACTTGACTTCGCGCTTTGGAAATCCGCCAAAGAAGGCGAGATATATTGGGCTTCCCCCTGGGGCAACGGCAGGCCGGGTTGGCACATCGAGTGCTCCGCGATGAACAGGCGCGCCTTTGGCGAGCAGATCGACATTCACGGCGGCGGTAGGGACCTCATCTTCCCCCATCACGAAAACGAAATAGCGCAGACCGAGGCTCTCACGGGCAAGCCGTTCGCCAAATATTGGATACACAACGGACTTATCAAGGTCAACGGCCAGAAGATGAGCAAATCGCTTGGCAACAGCGTGCTGCTTAAGGACCTGCTTGACGAATATTCTCCCGAGACGGTCAAGTATGCTCTGCTGCAGACCAACTACCGCGGCGATATCAACATCACGGACTCTCTCTTCCCGGAGGCGGACAAGCACATGTACGGCTTTTATAAGACGCTTGCGGACGTCGAGGCGAGCGGGCTTGAGGCGGAGGGCGGCGCGCAGGACATCGACGACGAGTTTGACAAGGCGATGGACGACGACTTCAACACCGCCAAAGCGCTTGCGGACTTGTTTGGACACTTCAAGCGCATAAAGGCGAAACTTGCCGCGGGCGACGAGGGCGCGGTCCGCGACGCAAGGCAGATCAAAAAGACATACGGACTGCTTGGGCTTTTCAGGACGGAACCGAAAGAATTTATCGCCTATTACGAGGCAAAGTCAAGCGGGGATATCCCCGAGGACGTGCAGGAGTTAATAAAAGCGCGCGCGGAAGCGAAGGCTCAAAAGAATTGGGCGCTTGCGGATGAGCTTAGGGCGAAGATAGGCGAGATGGGCTTTGCGGTCAAGGACACAAAGGAAGGCCCCGTAGTCACAAGAATTTGACAATAAAGGCATTTTACGGCATAAAAACGGCGGGATAAACCGTCGTTTTTGTATATAAGGCAAAAAATTTATGCGTCATCGCGCCAATGGAAAAATCAGGCGGAATAATAAAGAATAGTACGCCCAAAAGCGCGCATACTATCTGTAGCACATTAAGGAGGTGCACATATGGACGACAGAAATATTGTTAAAAAACTCGCTCAGCTTACAAACATGAATGTGATGGTGCTGTTTGTGCTCATCGCGTTTTTGGCGTTGTCTATCGGGCTTGCGTTCTACTTTCTTGTCCCGGGCAGCGTGGGTTACGGCGTAGGGATCACGATGTTTGTCGTGGCGTCGCTTCTGTTTGTAATCGGCGAGGTAAACTACTTTATGAAGTCAAAGCGTATCGATTGGCAAAACTGAGTAAGCCGATCGGACAAAGCAAAAGGGACTGCGAAGGCGGTCCCTTTTGTCATAATTTTAATGCGTAATTTTGCATGAAAACAAGCGGCACTTTCTTGCCCACGATATTTTGCCTGCGCAAGGCGTTAAAGCTCATTAACTTGTCGCAAGGCAAAATATAGCATTATCGTTTGTCGCAAGACAGCGATGTTTTGGCTTGCGATTTGATGTGCGAGGCTTGCGCTTATGCCCAGGCGCTGCCGTTGAAGGTGTAGGTCTTGTCCGTCTGCATGTCTGCGTCGCCTATCGTCGCGTTGCACACGATATCCGTCACTTTGTCGTTGGGGTCATTTTGAGACAGCAGCGGGAAGGTGGACGCGGAGCCCTCTTTGATGGTGATGGTCAGCGTGGTTTTTGGCGAGACGATGACCGTCGCGCCCGCGACCTCGGAGGTTATCTTGCCGCCGAAGTACGCGCCGTTTTCTATGTGCAGAGTGCCGTTGACGATAAGTTTCGCCTCCCCTTTGTTGTGAGGATAGACCGGGTGGTTATATACCACCGACTCGTCCTGCCAACTGCCGTCGTAGACCGCCAGGGAACCGTAGGCCATGTTTTGATAGAGGCCTATATAAAAGTCTGCGCCCTTTTCCACGGTGAGTTTTGCGCCGGGCAGCAATTTGTATCTCATGCCCAACTTCAGCGAGTAGCCGGTATTAAGGGTTATGTCGTACATATGCGGCACGGCAAAGTCGATCGCGCCCGTCGTTACAAGCTGCTCAAAGCCGGAGAAAGACACCTTCAGGCTGAGTTTACCGACAGCGACATCGCCCAGGATGTCCAATTTTGTGGAGGTCTTATATTTGTCGGCAAGCTCCATTTTGTTGTTGCTGAGCGTTATGCCGGCGTTATATTCGGACGAAACTTTCACTTTGAGTTCCCCGTTTTGCAGGTTTAGAAGTGCGCCCGTTTTGCCGACTATCAAAACCTCCGTATCGTTGTGTTGCTCGCCCGCGTAGATGGAGCAATATACAAACACTTTAGCGCCGTATTTCAAGGTCTGATATACCTGGATGTTGGGCATCTCATACTGATTGAATGGGCAGATTTCGTACGTCGTATAGACCTGCGCGGTGTTGGATCCGCCGCGGAAGTCGCGCACCACAAACGGAGTGTAAATCGTGCCGCCGTCAAGCGCGATAAGTTGTCCGTCGCCCTTGATGTAGCCGTGATTTTGCAGGGTCCCGCCCGCCGCGACGGTTATGCAGGCGCCTTCGAGGATGTCTATCTGCGCGTACTCGCCCTGAGTTGCGCCCTGGAAGGTAAACGTGTCCTTGCTGCTGCTTATGCCGCCCACTACGACAGCGCCGTTCACGGTGAGGTTTGCGCCATCTTTCAGCGTGAGCTTTCGCCTGAGATTGTTTTGCTCGTCGGAGATATCTATATAGAAGATGGTGGAAGTCACTTCAAGGTGCCCCGTGATGTGCGCGTCGTCATCCGAGCCGTCATAGGGCAGCACAAGTCTGGACAGCGCATTCAAGGTGTAATCGCCTTTGATAAGATGAGTGTCGCAAAGGGGAAGAATTATAAACGTATCGCCCGTCGCGTATCCCGAAACCTTCGTGGGGTCGACGGCAAGCGCGTCTTCCAAAGTGCGCTTCATCTGAGATTTTATATTGCCGGTCGCGTCCTTAAGGTATGTGGATACGCACCTTATCTTTATCGTCTTGCTGTCGCGCGCCTCTTTATAATGCGCGCTCTCCTTAAGCACCGCGGTAAGCGTGTACGTGCCGCCGTCCGTTATGGAGAATGAGGCGCCGTTTACGGGCTCGCCGTCAAGCAAAAACTCAAACTGAGGCGCATCTTTATAAGCTTGCGTAGTCACGGTTGCCGAAGCGGAGAAGGCCAGAGGCTCTCCCGTCCAATCCCTCAAGCGCACGCTGTCGTCGATATTCAGCGAACAATTGGCGGGCAGCTTAGTCACATGCACCGTGAAAGAGGTAGACGCCATCGCGGTAGAGTTGTTTTCCGCCATCGCGGTAAGCTCGCACCTGAACTGATAATCTCCCACCTCGAGGCCGGATATATCATAATTTTCGCCGCTCGATTTAAGCTCGTCCGCGCCGTCCTCGCCCGTGCCTATGCGGTACCATGCCACGCTGTAGGTTATGCCGTTTGGCGCGACGGCAGAGGCGGCCCCTTTAAGGCGCAGCGTGCCTGTGTACAGCACCGAAAAGTCTGTGCCCGAAGTGCCTCCCAGCCCCGTGTCGGTTATGACGGGAGGGGCGGGTGCGTCCGCGTTGTATATGGGATAGTAGGTGGACTCATAGTCGCCGACCGTAGTTGTGCCTTCGGCGTATACGGCTCCTCCGGTTCCCTTTTTCCAGCCCGCAAACGTGTGTCCCGCCTTTGCGGGAGGGTCGACGGGCGGAGGGGGCAACTGCTCGTTGGGATCGCCGGAATATCTGAACAGCGTTTCGCCGTTCGCGACGAAAGACGCGCATCCGCCCGCTTCCTGCAAGTCCGCCTGAATGGTCATATCGCTCTCGATGGCGGCGTCGCTTTCCCAGGTGTCGTTACCGCTTTTCCAACCGACAAATTTGTTCATTTTGGGGATTTTCATCCAGAAGTCGTTAAATTCGGGCGGGGTAGCCTCCCCTCCGTGCTCCACTTGTTGAGGATCGCACAGGTCTTTGGCACTGTCCCCGCTTCCAACGACGAAGCGCACTGTGTAGACGTTTATCTCCCAGATAACATAAAGTTTCGAGCCGTCCGAAATCACGCTATTTTCCGAAATCGGCGGTTCGCCGTCCTCGTACAGCGAAAGTCCCGTCGCGTGATAGCCCTTGTACACATACGGGCACTC
This sequence comes from uncultured Clostridia bacterium, assembly GCA_947589635.1. GTDB lineage: Bacteria > Bacillota > Clostridia > Christensenellales > CAG-917 > CAG-475. The sequence continues at coordinate 6,341 of CANQCC010000003.1, forward strand.
CCAGGAGGACAGCTCGGAGCGGAGCAGGGTGTAATCCTCGTGCGCGGAAGTGCCGTTGTTGGCGTAGATCGTGACGGTTATGGGCGTCTCTTTGGCCGTCTTGTTGCACGCAGCCAGCGTAAACGCAAGCGCAAGGATCAAAACAGCCGCTGCCGCAAGCCATATTGCGGTCTTTTTAAGGTAGCGTCGCATACGAATCTCCTTATATTTTATATCGCATATTATTTTTTACGGTTTATATCTGTACTCGCTTGTCGCGTCAAACATGACAAACCTGAAGTCCTCTTCTCCCGCCGCAAGCGGCAACAAGGAGCCTTGCATCGATATGTTTGCGTCGTAGGAATTTTCAAGCATGGACAGGTTCATCGTATAAGTCGACATCGGATAGAACGTGTACCCCGACATATCCAGCATATGATAATTTTTGCCGCCGCCGTAGAAGGCTATGCCGCCGTGCACGCATTTTTCGTCCCCATTGTCCCCCTTGACGACGTCTATCAGGTTGCCGTAGCGATCCTTGTCATACATGAACGCAAAGTCCACAAGCGCCTTTATGTCAAGCCGCAGGAAGGACGCCGCGCCGCCCGAGCCGGACAGCTCTATAAGCGTGCTGCTGTCCACGTTGTCGATGGGTTTCCAGTCCGCAAGCTCCACTCTTCCCTCGAGGTGCAGCAGCGCGGGGTAGGACGTGCCCGCAAGCCCCTTCCACGATTGCACAAGCGATGTTGCTATGCCCGCGGAGGGGCCGTCGGCAAGCATCTTGCCCGCAAAGTGGCTCTCCATGCCTATCGCAAACAGGCCGCTTGTGCTGAGAGTGCTGTCGCGAAGGGTGACCTCCGTCAGCAGGTAGCGGTTGATAAAATATTCGTCGTTGATATACTCGTCGCAAGCGGCGGAATTGAAGTTTGCATAATCGTTTCCGTTTGCGTCCTTAAGGGCGGGGGAGGGCGCGTTATAATCCGCGCTTCTAATTATGCGGTTGGTGCCCATCTTAAGCAGGAATTCGCGCGCGTTTTGCAGCGTGCAGCCCTCTATAAGCACGTTTATCTTTTCCTCTTCGACGTTTACGGGACTGTCCGCGTCGACGCCCGCCTTGCCGAATATCCTGACTACCGTCCTTCCGTTAGCCACGCGGCAATTTCTTACGGTGGCGTCGTTCATTATCTCAAGCGTCGTCCCGGTGTAGCTGAGAAGGGACAGATTGAGGGTGGGGTTTCCGTTGTCGTCCGCGTCGTACAGGCTTTGGTCGTCGCAGCCCTTAAGGGTCACGTTGTCCAGGGTCAATCCCTCTTCGCGCACGAGGAAGATTATGTTGTCCTGCCCCTTGACGGACGCCGTCTGCCCCGCCGCCACAAAGTCGAGAGGCCCCGAAAACACCGAGAACGTGGGCTTGTCCGTCTCGTCAAGCGTGTTGGTCAGGTATTCTGCGTTTATCTGATGCCCGTTGCCAAAGATGTCGCCTTTTATCTCAAGCGCGTACTTGACTGTGGGCTGCGCTTGTCCGTTGTTTTTGTAGAATTGCCAATCCCAGGTCGTGGGCAGTTCCTTGACGTAGCGGCGCTGTATGTCCAGCCCTTCGGAGTCGGACACTTTCTTTGCAAGCCGTCCGTTTCTTATCAGGCGTTTGCCGTCGGAGTCGCGCTCGTAGAGGTCCTCGCCAAGGTAGACGTCGCGCTCCAGCACCGTCTTTTTGCCCTCGTTCATGGCGCGGGTGAGGTCGTCTCTCGCCCTTTCGGGGGAGAGGTCTTCGCCAATGCTTATGCCGTCCACCGCCATAAACGTCAGTTTTGCGGGGGATACGCCGCGCTTTTCGCCGTATTTCCAGCGCGCCGTGAGGGTCAACTGCCCATTCTTTTTGACAAGCAGGGAAAGTTTTGCGTTTGCAATATCAATTTCGCCGCCCTCGTCGTCGGAAAGCTCAAAGATTATGTCGTCGAAGGACGTCGCCTGTTCGCCGCCTTTGCCCAGCGCGATAAAGCCGAGCTCGCGTGGGTTGTCAAGAATTTCGCCGTTTTGCCCATAGCGTTTGCCCGCTATCGCAAGCAGTCCCGCGCCGTGCGAACCCGCCGTCTCCTTGAAGGACAGCGACTCATAGGCGTGCGCGACAGTAAGTTTGCGCTCTATCACGCCCGAAGTCACAAGCTCGCCTTCCTCGTCCGTCTGAGTCCAATACACCTTGAGGGTGGCGTCTCCCACTCCAAGCGCGTCGATTATTGCTCGTTCGCCGTCCGCGCTTTTTACCGACGCGACTGTCGCGCCCGCCGAAATTATCTCCCAGCGGTAGGTCAGGCGATCGTTTTTGGGAGTCGCCGAAACCATGAACGTCGTGCTGTCGCCCAACATCATCAAAAGCTTGTCGTCGTCCGCGCGGTTGCCCGCCGAGTAGATCCTGAATCTGTATTCGGCAAATTCCACGTCGACCCGGAAAGCGGCTTCGCCCACGCCGAGCGTATACGTCTTGCGGCACTCCGCGTCCACGGACGAGGCAAGCCTCGCCTGCACTCTGAACGCGCCCGATATCCCCTCTATGGGAGATGAGATCACGTCTATGTTTGCGCCGGTCTCGTCTTTAAGCGTTATGTCGTTTGAGGAAGTCCCCGCGGGGGCTTGCAGGAAGAAGGAAAAGTCCGAAGAGCGCAAGGGTGCGGAAAGTTTTACGCCGCTTTGCGCGTCCTTGCCCTCCAGCGTGGTCCCGCCCGCCTTTGTCACGTTGAGTTTTATCGTGACGGGATCCGCCTTGCCTATCTTCATTGTGACGACGGAGCTTCCGTCAAATCTCGCGCAGATATCGCCGCTGAGCGCGTCCACGCTAAGCCTCGTCTCGTCCGAAGAGGAGTAATTTATCTCGGAGGGGGACACGTCGGGGAAGCAGGTCGCGCCAAGGGTATAATCTCCGCTTACGACGTCCGCCTCGAAGTCCGCGTCCGCGCCCGCCTTGAGCTGCACCTTTTCACCGCTCGCGTCGCGCAGGTCGGGGGAGGCCTTTATGACGTCGCTCGCCCTTATCACAAATTGCACGCTTGCGGTAAACGCGCCGTCCTCGCTCGCGTAGGTTATCTTGACTTTGCCTATGTCGGTTATGTCGAAATATTTGCCGTTTTCGTCCTCCGCGAGGGCGACCGTCGTTGACGGCTCCCCTGTTTCGGCGTCCGTCACCGATTGCAGATAGAAGTTTCTGTTGGCTGCCACCGAGGGCACCACCTCTATGCCGAGGTCGTCCTCGTACAGCGGGGAATCCTTATACCCGACAAGATCGAAATAGAACGTACCGTCGTCGCCGCGATTGCCGATGACTATGCCCGTCGCGGGGATGTTGGCGGTGATCCTCGCCACGCTTGTTATCGCAAAAATCGCCACCACGAAGATGAGCGGGAGTACGATTATAAGCGCTGTGACAAGTTTTTTCATATCAGTTCTCCGCGTCGAGGTTGGAATATGTCTTCTTCAGGTTGATAAAGAAGAACGCCGCCGACAGTCCCAACAGTATGAGGGGGATGATAAGCGCGTATACATAGCTTAGCGTCCTGTTTGTGGCGGCGGCTACGGTGTTGGTAAGTATCGCGCGCACCGCGTTGAATAAAAGCAGCACGCCTATGATAAGGCACACTCCGAGGCCGATGACTATTATTGCGGACACCGTGGAGTTTGCCTCCTTTATCTCGCCGTCGTCCGTCTTTGAGAAGTGCGGGTGGTTGAGGTCCAGCCTTGTTGCAAGCGCTATTTGCGCGAGGGACAGCATGACGGCGGAGAAGAATGTCGCCGTCGCGTTCGCCGGAGACTCCAACCCCGTCGCCGAAAGCGCGATACAGCTTACGGCAATGCTCAATATGGACACCGCCGCGCCGAAAATCATTTTTGCCGAAAGTATCTGCGCCGGCGAATAGGGCATGGTCTTTTGCATCATTACCATATATCCGTCGCGGCTTATACTTGTGGAGCAGAATGTGTTTGTCAGCGTGCCGTACAGCAGCACGAGGAATGTGCATATCTCAAAGTCTATGTTGAGTTCGCCAAGCAGCGTACCTATAAGCGCGTTGCTGAGGCTCGCCGAATAATAGACCATGATGGGCATGATTATCGCGGTCGTAAAGTACATGTAAGAATATCCCGGCGTGCGCAGCACAAGCGTGAACTCTTTTTTGATAAGGCTTAAAAGGCGCGGAGTCTTTCTGAAGTGGAACTCGCGGCGCTTTATGTGCGGGACGTAGGGCGCAAAGCCGCTTTGTGTGACGCGGATGAATATCGCGTGTATTATCGCGACGCCTATCCCCGCCGAGCCGACAAGTATCGCGGCAAGTATGCCTATACTCTTGCCAAGGTCGCGCCCCAGCATTATATTCGCAAACAGATTGGCGGGATAATCGTACGCCGAAAAGCGTATTATCTTGCGCATGACCACCTCGTTGAACAGCGAGGCGAGCTTGCCGGAATTGAGAAGGTTTTGCGCAAACGCAAACACGTACGAATACAGCACGCAGAACCCCGCCATTATAAGCGTCATCGTGACAAACGACAGCAGGTAGTGCGAATTTATAAACCGCTTGACATAATAGTATGGCAGCACGATGACGGACGCTATGCCAAGCGGGATTATGGGAAGGATAAGCGCGACGACTATCGTCATCAAGACGTTGTAGGCGTTTATAAGGTTTGTCGTCACAAAGAAAGTCAGGTTTACGGGAAGCACAAAGACGAGGGACAGCACAAGCTGCCTGAGATATATCCCCGTCATCTTCGCCGAGAATATCTCAAGCGCGGAAAACGGCATGGAGATAAGCACGTTTATGTCGCTGTTTTCAAACAGCGTGTAACAAAGACGGTTGACTCCGCTGAGCACGCATATGACAAACAGCACAAAATACGCCATGGACATCAGCTCGAATTGTCTTGAGGCGATGTCTGGCACGCGGTTTATCTTTATCGCCGTGTATGTGGATGTGAAACGTGAAAAAATAAGCACGAACGCCGCGATTATCCCCGCGACAAGCGCTGCCATAAGCGCCGCCGACACAAAAGAAGTCGCGCGGAATTTGCCCTTGCTGCGCGAAGGCAACATATCCGACAGCTGTTTTTTGAGTAGCAGCGCGTAATGCGTCATTTCTCTTCGTCCTCGCTTTGCGCGTTTTGTATGGCGCCGTCCTCTATAGTATCCGCGCAAGGCTCCGCCGCGAGGGGCTCCTCATGCGACGCCTTTTCCTCCTCCGCCGCGCCTTCGAAGTCTGATCTTGTGCGGGACAGGAAATATGTCTCAAGGTCGACGCCTTCGTGCTCCTTGGCGAAGTCGGCAAACTCAAAATCGTCCGTCTTTACGCCGTGGTTTATAATGACCGCGCGCTTGCACAGCTTTTGCACGGAGACTATGTTGTGCGAGGAAAACAAAATGCAATTGCCCTTGCTTGCGTAATCAAGCATAAAGTCGCTGACTCGGGCGCTTGTGACGGGGTCGAGGCCTATCATAGGCTCGTCCATTATCCAAAGTTTGGGGTGATGTATAAGGCTGCCCATCATGCAGACCTTCTGCCTCATGCCGTGCGAGTAGTTGCTTATCGGGTCGTTAAGCCTGTCGCCAAGGCAAAACACGTCGTCCAGCTCCGCAAGGCGGGACTTTCTGTCCGCCGCGCTCACGCCGTAAGCGTCCGCCATAAAGGTTACGTATTGAATGCCCGTCATCTTTACAAACACGTCGTGCTTGTCGCTGACAAAACCGAAAGTGTATTTTGCTTTGACGGGGTTTTGTTTGATGTCGAAGCCGTTTATCTTTATGCTGCCCTTTTCAAACGGAAGCATGCCGGTAAGGCACTTCAGCGTCGTGGACTTGCCCGCGCCGTTGTGGCCGAGCAGACCTACGATCTCGCCGGGGTAGCAGGTCAGACTTAGGTCGTTTACGGCGGGCGACGCGGCGCGCGGATAGTGCTTGACAAGACGCTCGATCTCTATGGACGGAGTGATGATGTTGGCGGGTGAATTTTCCAATAGCTCTCCTTGTTGACGGCTGCGTGCAGGCCGATACCGATAGTATTGCGCAAAATATATACTTATATAAATAACGTTACATAAACGCGCGTATCACTATAATATCAAATTAACCGCAAAGTGTACAATCTTTTTATCTTAAACTTTCCTTATATTTGGCAATTTTCGGGCGGTTTTTCCAAAAACGGCGCGCGGGGCGGGCGAAAAATCGCTTGCTTTTTTCAAGTTCCGACGTCGTTCGACAGAGATTTTTTATCGCGCAAGGTTAAATCCCTATACAAATTTTTTCATCGTCTCGCAAAGCGCAATTTTCTATGCAAAAAATTTTCACTGTCCCGCAAGGCTTAAATTCTTACGCAATGATTTTAACTGCCAAGGAAGGAGTGAGGGGCAGGGCGGCGCAAAAATGCACAAATCTTGTTTGCGCGCTTGAAAAAATGTCTGAGCGGCGTTATCATATGCATATGAAAAAAATTCTCGTCATCCAGGATATGTGTTGCGTGGGGCAGTGCTCGCTGTCCGTATCCCTTCCCGTGCTGTCGGCGTGCGGCGTCGAGGTCTGCGCTCTTCCCGCGCAGCTTTTGTCCACGCATTCGGTAGGGTTCAAGGACTACGCGCGCGTCTCCCTCGCCGAGACGGGTGAGGAGATAATATCTCATCTTAAGAAGAGCGGCATAACCTTTGACGGGATGTTGACGGGCTATCTTGGCGGGATAAAAGAGCTTCGCCTCGCCTTACATGCCGCGCGAACTCTGCTCCACGAGGGCGCCCCGCGCATAGTGGACCCGTCCATGGGGGACTTCGGCGGGCTGTATCCCGACCTTAGCGGGGAGTTTGTCGCCGAAACGCGCTCGTTTGCAAGCGGAGCCGACGTCATTTTGCCAAACTATACCGAGGCTTGCCTGCTTGCGCGCGAGGAATATGTCCCCCGCGACAGACACGGCATGGAAAACCTGATAAAAGAGGTCGCGGAAGCGTGCGACGCGCGGGCGGCGATCATGACCGGCATAGAACTTGAAGGTAAGATAGGGCTGTGCGCCTACGACAGAAAGGGGAAGATAAAATTTAAGCTGCACGAAAAGGCGGACAGAGTCTGCCACGGCGCGGGCGACGTCTTTGCAAGCGCATTCACAGGCGTCTACCTCAAGGGGAAAAGCGTCTTCGAGGCGGCCGAGATCGCGGAAAACTTCACGCTTTCGGCGATAAAAGCCACGGATAAGGACCATCTTTACGGCTTGCAATTTGAAAAATGCCTCTCCTCTCTTTCCTCGCTGTGACGAGGCTTAAGAGCAACGCAAAACCTAAAAAGCGTCCTTTCGGGGCGCTTTTTATAACTTCGTCGCAAGGCGAAATTTTGCTTTGCATATGCCGGATATTGCTTTTGTATATACTTTCCGTGAGTCAGATAAATCGTGCCCAAGGCGAACGTTTTTGAATATAACTTCGCCGCAATGCAATGGAGTCGGCGGATTTGCGGGAGATGATTTGAACAAATTACTCAAGGTCGAGGACGTATCGCAGGGTGGGGACAAACTCGCCCGAGGCAAACATCGCCTCTATGTCGGAGCGCGTCGCCCATTTTGTGCTGTCCACCTCGTCCGTCGTGGCGTCGGCGAGGTCCGCGTCGCAGACTATGACAAATTGCCAGACTTCCAGGATGTCGCGAAACACTCGTCCATCCTCGACGTCGCGCACTTTTTTGAAGAGGAGCTTGCCCTCTTTCGCGTCAAGTCTGACTCCGACCTCTTCAAAGACTTCCCGCACCGCGCCTTCAAGCCCCGTCTCTCCCTTTAGGACGGAACCGCCGGGGCACTCCCACATCAGCGGAAATTTGGGGCGGGAGGGGGCGCGCCGGGATATGAGATATCTGCCGTCCTTGTCCCTCAGCCAGATATGCACGGCAAGATGATATTCGCCCTCTTTAAGCTGTCGTCCTCCGTCGCGCACGAAGTCGGTGCTCACCTTATTGCCGTTCTTGTCGTAAATGTCCCAAAGCTCCATTTTATCCAAACAATGCCTTTAAGCGTTCAAAACGCGGGAATAAACGCCGCGTTTTGCATAAAATGTCGGCTTTGCAGCCGTATTTGGTTTTTCAGTTTTTGCCTGTCGAGCCAAAGCCTCCCGCGCCGCGCGAGGTGTCGTCAAGCCGCTCCGCAACTTCAAAAGAGGCCGCAAAGTAAGGCGTGAAAACTATCTGCGCCACGCGCTCCCCGTCCTCTATCGTCACTGGGGAGGAGGAGTGATTGTGCAGCGCCACGGTGATCTCGCCGCGGTAGTCGCTGTCCACCACGCCCACCTTGTTTGCGGGTGCAAGTCCACGCTTGCAGGCAAGTCCGCTTCTTGCGTACACAAGCCCCACAAGCCCTTCGGGGATCTCAAACGCGAGCCCCGTATATACAAACGCCGTCTCGCCCGCCGGTATCGTAAGCGGATGTCCGCCCAGGCACGCGCGAAGATCCGCCCCCGCGGAGCAACTTGTGCCGTAGGAGGGAAGAGAGGCGCCCTCGCGCAATATCTTTACTTTGACTTTAATGTTTTCCATACCTGAAATTATACACCGCGGGACAAAAAAACACAATAAAATTTTATATGCAATGCGTATGCAAAACCGCGGGCGTTCAAGCCTCGTCGGCGGCAAGCAGAAAGCGGATATTTTAAGCGGTGGGCGAAGCAAAAGCATGCATAATTATGCATAATCGTGCATAATTATGCAAAATCGAAAGAATTTTCAAAAAATTTACGCAAATTTATGCAAAAATCTGTTTGACATGGCGCGCCGCAAGTGCTATACTTCGCGGGTAAGTAGGTGTTGCTTTATGTTTTGGCAACGCCTTATTTTTTAGGGAGGCAGATATGACAAAGATCAATTCGCTGTTCGCGTCAAAGGTTTTCGGCGACGCCGTGATGAAGGACAGGCTCCCACGCGACGTCTACGCCGCGCTTCAGAGCACTATCAAGGAGGGCGCGGAGCTTGACATCTCCATAGCCAACGTCGTGGCAAACGCCATGAAGGAATGGGCGATAGAGCAAGGCGCCACGCACTACACGCATTGGTTCCAGCCCATGACGGGAGTCACCGCCGAAAAGCACGACAGCTTTATCTCTCCCGCGGAGGGGAGCAAGGCGATAATGGAGTTTTCGGGCAAGACTCTTGTCAAAGGCGAGCCCGACGCAAGTTCTTTCCCGTCCGGCGGCATACGCGCTACGTTTGAGGCGCGCGGATACACGGCGTGGGATCCCACGTCCTACGCGTTTATAAAGGACGATTGTCTTTACATTCCCACGGCGTTTTGCAGCTACGGCGGCGAGGCGCTTGACAAGAAGACTCCGCTTTTGCGCTCCATGGAGGCGATAAACAGGCAGGCGCTGCGCGTGTTGAGACTGTTTGGAGTGGAGGACGCGCATGCGGTGCGCACCACGGTCGGCCCGGAACAGGAATATTTTCTTGTGGACAAGGATGTCTATCTTCGCCGTCCCGACCTCATCTTCACGGGCAGGACGCTGTTCGGGGCGCCCTCGCCGAAGGGGCAGGAGCTTGAAGACCACTATTTCGGCGCGATAAAGCCGAGGGTCAAGGCGTTTATGAAGGAGCTTGACGAGGAACTTTGGAAACTCGGCGTGTTTGCAAAGACGGAGCACAACGAAGTCGCTCCCGCGCAGCACGAACTCGCGCCAATATTTACTACGACAAACATCGCGTGCGATCACAACCAGCTTACGATGGAGCTTATGAAGACGGTGGCGGCGAGGCACGGCCTTGTCTGCCTGTTGCACGAGAAGCCATTCGACGGCGTGAACGGCAGCGGCAAGCACAACAACTGGTCGATATCCACGGACACGGGCGTAAATTTGCTCGAGCCGGGCGACACCCCCATGGACAACGCGCAATTTTTGCTGTTCATGACCGCGGTCATAAAGGCGGTGGACGACTATCAGGATCTGCTGCGCATATCCGTGGCGAGCGCGGGCAACGATCATCGCCTCGGCGCCAACGAAGCGCCTCCCGCGATAGTCAGCATGTTCCTCGGCGAGGAGTTGGACGGCGTGCTGAAGGCGATAGAAAGCGGGACCGCCTACGGCAAGAAGAGGGGCGGGCACCTATATATCGGCGCGGACGTCCTGCCCAAACTGCCGAAGGACAGCACGGACCGCAACCGCACCTCTCCGTTTGCGTTTACGGGAAACAAATTTGAATTCCGCATGCTCGGCTCGTCGGAGTCCATCGCGTGCGCAAATATAATGTTGAACACGGCGGTCGCGGAGTCGCTTAGGGTGTTCGCGGACGAGCTTGAAGGGGCGGAGGATTTCACCGCCGCGCTAAACGCGCTCATTCGTCGCGAGATAGCCGCCCATCGCCGCATAATCTTCAACGGCAACGGCTACGGAGAGGAGTGGATAAAAGAGGCGGACAGAAGAGGGCTGCTCAACCTGCGCACCACGCCCGACGCGCTGCGCCACTACCTCGCGCCCAAAAATCTGGAGCTGTTTGAAAGGCACGGCGTGTTCACCAAACTTGAAGTCACCGCCCGCCACGACATCATACTTGAAAACTATTCCAAGGCCATACTGATCGAGGCGAAAGTCGCGCTCGACATGTGTGCGCACGGCATATTGCCTTCCGCAAGCGATTACGCGACGCACCTGCTTAAGGCGATAGACGCAAAAGCGGGCAGAGTTTCCGCCGCGTACGAGACCGAGACCCTTGACAAACTCGGCAAACTTATCGACGGGCTGTACGGCGAATATAAGACGCTCAGCGCGCTTGTCAAAGAGGCGGCGAGCATAAGCGCCGGCGAGGCGCTCGCGGATATGTGCAAGGACAAGCTGCTTCCCTCCATGGAAAAACTCAGATCCTTCGCGGACGGCGTCGAGGTCGTTTTGGACAAGGAGTATCTGCGCTATCCCACCTATGGCGAGTTGCTGTTTTCGGTAAGGTAAAATCGTCGTATTTTTGCAAAACAAACGCTTTAAGCATACAAAACGTAAAAATAAAACGGCTTTTTTGAAAGCCGCTTTATTTTTCATGCCTTTAAGTTCAGTCCTTTTTGCCGAACATTTTCTTGAAAAGTCCGCGTTTTTGGGGCGCCTCTTTTTCCTCGACGGACAGCACTTTATAGCCTTCCGCCTCTATTGCCTGTACGATGGGCGAGTAGTCAATGCCGTCCTCAAGCGTGACCTCGGTGGTCCCGCTCACGTGCGAGGAGTTTACGCTTTTGACATTCGCCGCTCTTCTTACGGCGTCGTTGACGTGCGCTTCGCAGTGGCCGCACATCATGCCGTCCACTCTCAAAATAAGTTGTTTCATGTTTATGCCTCCGCAAATATTATTTTCGTAATTTTTCTCGTTCTTAGCGGGAGTGTCGCTGCGATTTTCCTCGTCCTCGGCGGGAGTATCTTCGTCGCCGTCCCGATTGGGCAGAGCGGTTATTTGCTCGCTCTCATTTTGCTTCTCGTAAGCGGCGCAGTTACCCGTCGTATCCTGCGCGTCGTCCTTGTCCTCGGGCATATCCCGCTTGTCTTCTTCTCCGCTTGCCGAGTCCTGCAACGCGTTTTCGCTTTGGGAGGGAAGGGCGGAGCCGTTTGCGTCGATGCTCTCTTCGGGGATGGCTTTCTTTGGCTTGAACAGATTTATGGTCAGCGCGTTAAGCACCACCGATACGCTTGAGACGCTCATCGCAAGCGAGCCTATCATGGGATTTATCTTCAGCGCGGGGTTAGCGTAGGACAGCGCGCCCGTGGCGAACACCACGCACACCAGATTGTAGAAAAACGCCCAGAACAGTCCGAGTTTTATCGTGGCGAGGGTGCGCTTTGACAGCGCTATGACGTTAAGCACGTCCATAAGGTCGTTTCTCAGCAGCACGATATCCGCGCTTTCCACTGCGACGTCGCTTCCGCCGCCTATCGCTATGCCAAGGTCCGCCGCCGCAAGCGCGGGCGCGTCGTTGACTCCGTCGCCGACCATAGCGACAAGATGCTTGCCGTCCTTTTTCAAGCCGTTTATGACGTCTTGTTTTTCTTCGGGGCGGACGTCGGATATGACCTCGCTTATTCCCACTTCGCGCGCGATCGCCTGAGAGGTGGCTCTGTTGTCTCCGGTAAGCATTATCACTTTGACGCCTCGCTTTTCAAGTTCCCGCACGGCAAGAGCGGACGTGGGTTTGACCTTGTCCTTTATCGAAAGCAGAGCGGCAAGTTTGCTGTCTTTAAGCACGGCGAGAGGGGTCTTGCCCTCGTTTGCCCACGCGGTTGCAGCGCTCAGCTCCCGTTCGTTTATGCCCTCTTCCAGGGCGGCGGCGAGGTTGCCTATAAAGTAGGCGTGCCCGTCCACGTTTCCGCTTAGCCCTTTGCCCGCAAGCGCCTGATAATCGCGCGCGTCTTTTAAGTTCGCGCCGCGTGCGCGCGCGTATTGCACTATGGCAAGCGCAAGCGGATGTTCGGACATACTCTCTATCGAGTACAGCGCGCCGAGGGCGTCCTCGTCGAATGCCAAATAGTCCACGACGGAGGGTTTGCCCACGGTGAGCGTGCCCGTCTTGTCAAGCACTACTGTAGTGATGAGATGCGCCATTTCGAGGATCTGAGCGTTTTTTATAAGCAATCCGTTTTCGGCGCCTTTGCCCGTGCCCACCATGATGGCGACCGGGGTCGCAAGTCCAAGCGCGCAAGGGCAGGCGATGACCACTACGGTTATCGCGAAGTTGAGGCTTGCCTCGAAGCCCGCGCCGGCTATCATATTGGCTGCGAAAGTTATCGCCGCGATGATAAAGATTATGGGCACAAACACGCCGGAAATCTTGTCCGCAAGGCGGGATATGGGCGCTTTGGAATTGCTTGCCTCGTCCACAAGGCGAATTATGTTTGCGATGGACGTGTCCTCGCCGACCTTGCTTGCGCGCATCGTGAAGTAGCCCGCCGTAACCATGGTCGAGGAAAATACTTCGTCGCCCTCGCCCCTGTATACGGGGACGCTCTCGCCCGTGATGTTTGATTGATCCAGCGATCCGCCTCCGCTTATCACCTCGCCGTCCACGGGGACAAGTTCGCCCGCGCGCACCGCGAGGATATCTCCTACGCGCACGTCTTCTGCGGGGACTTCGACCTCTTGCCCGTCGCGCAGCACGTTCGCGCGCTTCGGGGACAGGTCCATAAGGCGGGATATGGCGGCGGTCGTCTTGCGCTTTGACAGCCCCTCGAGATATTTGCCGAGGCTGACGAGGGTAAGTATCATCCCCGCCGACTCAAAGTAAAGATTGTCGCAATATGTGTGCAGCGTATGTGTATATTTTTCTACGTTCACGCCGTTTGCTATGTTGGCTTGCGCGAAGGACAGCATGAACAGAGCGAATACGCCGTACAGCACGCTTGCCGTCGCGCCTATCGCGATAAGCGAATCCATGTTCGGTTTGCCCTTGAACAGCTTTTTGAAGCCCGACCCGAAATAGCCGCGATATATGAACAATATCGGCAGCACAAGGACAAGCTGAACAAGCGCGAACCCTACGGGATTTTTAACATGATCCAAAAACGCGGGAGCGGGGAAGTGCCACATCATGTTTCCCATGCTGAAATACATCAGGATGAGAAGCAGCACTACGCACGCAAGCAATTTTGCAAGCGGCGCGTACTTATTTTCCTCGCCTTCGGAAACGACGCTTTTTTCTCCTTCTACGTGCGCCTTATAACCCGCTTTTTTCACCGCCTTTTCAATTTCGGATACGCTTAAAGAGTCGTCAAAGACGACTTCCATGCTGTTCGCGAGCAAGTTGACGTTGACGCTCTGCACCCCGCCGAGCGCCTCAACCGCCTTTTGGACGTGAGCCTGACACGCGGCGCACGTCATACCCTCGACGGCGAACTTTTTTTTCAATGGCGATACCTCTTGTACATGGTCAGAAATTCTTTTACGGCGTTTTCGTCTCCCGCCTTGATGAGGGGAGCGACGTCGTTTTGCAGGTGGTTTTCAAGCACATACTCGCACAGGTCGTCCACCGCAAGCCTTATGCCGTTTAGCTCGATGAGGATATCCTCGCAATAGGCGTCCTCGTTGACCATGGCGCGTACGTCCTCCACGCTGTCAAGGATCGCGTCGAGGCCGGCGATCAGATTTGTCTTGTAGTCTGCCGCGCGCTTGTCCGACCCCGCGAGAGAGGCGAGCTCTCCGCCCGTCTTCTTAAGCCTGAGCAAACCGAGGATCTCCTTGACGGCGCCCTCGTCGTCCGCCCCTATGCGCGGAGATATGCAGTTTGTGAAATGGCGCTCGAGAAGCACGTCAGACATGCCTTTCGCCGCGCTGCGGATAGCGCTGAGTTGCACGAGGACATCCTCGCAATACCTGTCTGCGAGCATCATCTTTCTTACGCCGCCCGTTTGTCCCGCTATGCGATTGAGGCGGGATGTCAACGTCTTTTTGTAGTCCGCGCTGCGAACCGTCTTTTTTCTGCCGCATTCGGGGCAGGCCGAAGTCGATTTTTTCATAGTTCCCTCTTTTTTGCGCCCGCATTCGAGCGCGTTTTATTTGCTATCAGATATCCTATACCAGTAATGGGTATAAGTCAAGACTTTCTCGAAAATTTGTCAAATAATTTTTTCCTTTAACATATCAATTTATGCGGGACGGAGAAAAAAGTTTAATGATTTTTTAGGATTTTGGCGGTCTATATACGTATATTTATATGTATAACGTAAAATCGGAAGGTATAAGCGCAAAATGAGTCAGGGTTTCACCCCGGAGTTTTTGGAAGAACTCAAATTCAAATGCGACATTGTCGAGATAATTTCCGGGTACGTTCCTCTTCAGAAGAAGGGCGGGCGTTATTTCGGCTGTTGTCCCTTCCACAGCGAGAAGACCGGCTCTTTTTGCGTGAATCAGGCGGACGGGTTTTATCACTGCTTTGGCTGCGGCGCAAGCGGCGACGTCATCAAGTTTATCATGGAGATAGAATCCGTCAGCTTTTTCGACGCGGTCAAGTATCTTGCGGCTAAGGTTGGACTTCCACTTCCCGAGATGAAGCTCGATCCCGACTACGGCAAGAAGAAGGAGCGCCGCGAAGTGCTTAAGGAAGCCATGCGCGAGGCTGCGAAATATTATCGTCAAAACCTCCTTGACCCCGAAAAGGGCAAAGACGCAAGGGAATATCTGGCGTCCCGCGGCATCGACGACGAGGTGGCAAAGCGCTACGGCCTTGGGCTGTCCACGGACTATGACAGTCTTGTGCGCTATCTTCGCTATAAGGGATATAAACTTGCGGACCTTGCCGAGTGCGGGCTCATCGCAAGCGCGGATCATCCGTCCGACGCCTTCGCAAACAGAATTATAGTGCCCATAATCAACTCCATGGACGAGGTCGTCGCGTTTGGCGGCCGCATTTATCACGGCGAGACGGAAGTCGCCAAATACAAAAACTCCACCAACACGCCGCTGTTTGACAAAAGCCGCATACTCTTTGGCGTAAACTACGTCAAGCGCGACCGCAAGGCGGGGGAACTCAAGAAAGATTCGCTTATCCTTGTCGAGGGCTATATGGACGTCATCGCGCTTGGCGCTGCGGGCATACTCGGCGCGGTAGCGGGCATGGGCACGGCGCTTACCGAGGGGCAGGCGCGAGACCTCAAGAGGCTTACCGAGCGCGTGTATGTGTGCTATGACGGCGACGGCGCCGGGAGGAAGGCGGCGGACAAAAATCCCGACGTGCTTGTAGCGGCGGGAGTGGACGTACGCGTCGTGACTCTTCCCGACGGAAAGGACCCCGACGAGACCGTTCGCAGCGAAGGCGCGGCGGCGTTTGAAAGATATCTTGACGAGGCGCTTCCCGCGGTTGAATACAAACTTAAACGCATAGAAGACGCAAGCGAGCTTGCCTCTCTCGACGGCAGATCTAAGTACGCAAAGGCGGCGGCGCAGGTGCTTAGAGGCATATCAGACCCGTCTCAGCGCGCGGTGTACGTAGCGGAAGTCGCAAAAAAGAGCGGCCTTGGCGAGGAAAGACTGGAGGCGCTGCTTGCAAGCTCCCGCCCCCGCGACGAGCATGCGCCGACTCCGCAAAAGGCGCCCGTCGACCCAAGGATAGTGCGCGCATCCCGCGTGGTCACGGCGGCGCTTATAAGAAAGGAGAGCTACGCCCCTAAGGACGGCGTAAAAGAGGAGTGGTTGGCGCTTCCCGAACACGCGCGCATTTTCGAGGCGCTTTTGACAAACGAAAACTTTTCCGTAGGCAGCGTTTTCAGCTATCTGGAGCCGTGCGAAGAGATCGACAGACTTATCGCGCAACAGCTTCCCGACGACCCGGCGACGGCGAAGAGGCTTTACGACGATTGCGTGCTGTGCATAGCCGACGGCTATATTGCCGCGCGACTAAGGGAGCTCAACGCCAAATACGGATCGCTTACCGACCCCGCCGAGAAGAGAGCGACGGTAGAGGAGATAACAAAATTGCAAAAACAGCTCAAATCACGGTATCTTACCGACAAGCTTTGATAGGAGGAGAAATGGACAGAGAACAACTTCTTAAACAGGAGATCGACAAGATCGTAGCGGCAAATAAAGAGAGCGGCTCCGTCAGCGAGGACGAGATAATGAAGAGGCTGGAGCACCTCAATGCCACCGCCGAGGATATGGAAGTGGTGTTTAAGGCGCTCGGCGACGCGGGCATCACTCTTATAGAATCTCAGGAAGACGACGTCACAGACATCAATACCATGGTGGACGGCACCGTGGACGACTCCGTCAAGATATACCTCAAGGAGATAGGCAAAGTGCCCCTTCTCACCGCGGAGCAGGAGATAGAGCTTGCAAAGCGCATGGAACAGGGCGACGAAGAGGCCAAGGCGACGCTCAGCGAGGCGAACCTAAGGCTTGTCGTGTCCATCGCCAAGCGCTACGTCGGAAGAGGCATGCAATTCCTCGACCTCATTCAGGAGGGCAACATGGGGCTTATGAAGGCGGTCGACAAGTTCGACTATACCAAGGGCTTCAAGTTTTCCACGTACGCGACCTGGTGGATAAGGCAGTCCATAACCCGCGCCATAGCGGACCAGGCAAGGACGATACGCATCCCGGTACATATGGTGGAGACCATAAACAAGCAGGTCCGCGCCACCCGCCACTTGCTGCAACAGCTCGGAAGAGAGCCAAGCCCCGAGGAGATCGCCGAATATCTCAATTGCCCCGTGGAGCGCGTGCGCGAAATACAGAAGATAGCGCAGGACCCCGTGTCCCTCGAAACGCCTATCGGCGAGGAGGAGGACAGCCACCTCGGCGACTTCATAGAGGACAACACCGCGCTCTCCCCAAGCGACGTCGCGGAAAGCAATATGCTTAAGGAACAGCTTATTCAGGTGCTCAACACCCTCACCCCGCGCGAGGAGAAGGTGCTGAGGCTTCGTTACGGCCTCGACGACAGCCACCCGCGCACCCTCGAGGAAGTGGGCAAGGAGTTTAACGTCACGAGAGAGCGTATTCGACAGATAGAGGCAAAGGCGCTCCGCAAACTGCGCCACCCCAACCGCCTCAAGAGGCTGAAGGACTTCGACTGATGCCCATACGACTTGACAAACGGCTTTCTTTGATAGCGTCCCTCGCGGAGGGCGGCAGCGTCGCGGATATAGGCTGCGACCACGGCAAGCTAAGCTACTATCTGATAAGCACGGACAGGGCGACAAAGGCGATCGCAACGGACATAAGCGCCGCAAGCCTTGAAAAGGCGAGAGAACTTGCGCTTGCAAACGGAGTTGAGGACGCCATGATCTGCCGCCTCGGCGACGGGCTGGACCCGATAGCGAGCGGCGAAGTGGACGCGGTCATAATTGCGGGGCTCGGAGGCGACCTCATCGCGCGAATGATCCTTGCGGGATACGCGGGCGGCAAGAGGTTTGAAAGCTACATCCTGTCCCCAAACACCCACCCCGAAAAGGTGAGGCAGGCGCTTACCGACATAGGCCAGCGCATAGATTTTGACGAGGTTACCGAGTGCGGCGGCAAGCTGTATACGGTCATGCGCTCGCGCGCGGGCAGGCAAGATCTTGACGATATCCAGCTGCTGTTCGGCGCGTTCTATATGGACAGCGAGGACTTTCCCGCGCGGGCGGCGGCGGAGCTGAAATACCTTGAAGAGCTTATCTCTTCGGGCGCGGAAGGAAACGCGCGCGCAAGGGCGGAAATGCTTAAAAAGGCACTTTATAACATCAAAAACAGGGGATAAAGTATGAAAATTGGCGATGTGATAGAAGTTTTGGAAAGGTTCGCCCCCACATCCGACGCCGAAGAGTGGGACAGGGTAGGGCTTATGGCGGGCAGCCGCGAGAGGGAGTGCTCCGCCGTCATGGTCACGCTGGACGTGACTCCCGCCGTCATAGACAAGGCGATAAGGGAGGGCGCAAACCTTATCGTGTCTCATCACCCGTTCATCTGGGACAGGCTTGCCTCTGTGGACGAGGACTCCCCAAAAGGCGCGATGATAGAAAAACTTATAAAAAACGACGTCGCGGTATATTCCGCGCACACCAACCTTGACAAGGCGGAGGGCGGCGTAAACAGCCGTCTTGCCGTTATGCTCGGCGGGAGGAACATAGCTCTTGACGGCATAGGCGCCACATTTGAGGTGGGAGGGATATCCCTTGAAGACCTTGCGAGGAAAGTGGCGGACGTGCTTGGCGACGACACGGTGCTTTATGTCGGCGACGCGGGCAGGAAGATATTTAAGGCGTACGTCGTAGGCGGCGCGGGCGGCAGCGAGTACGCGCGCGCAAAGGAAGTCGCGGACGTGCTTATCACGGGCGAGCTTAAGCATAACCAATACGTTGAGGCGGGCGCGGACGGCTTTTCGCTGATACAGTTTTCGCACTTCTTCAGCGAAAGGATAACGGAGGATATTTTGCGTGACGCGCTAAGTCACTGCGATATAAAAATAATCGGGGCGGCACAGGATTGCCCATTCAGGAGGATAGACAGGATATGAAATTCGATACCATTCTCGAATATCAAAAGGTGGATCAGCAGCTTATGGCGCTTGAAAATTCCGCCGTCAAGAGCGCCGAAAGGCAGCGTCTTGTAAGCGTTACGCAAAAGGTCAATGCGGCGCAGGAGGCAATAAAAAAGCTGACGCGCGAAGCGAGCGACCTTATGAACGCGTACGCGCAGGCGAAAAACAAACTTGCCTCTCTCGGCGAGGAGTTGGACGGTTTCGACGGCATCGTGGACGAAGTGCAGGACACCTTCGAGGCGGATCACTATATAAAATTGCTGACGGCGATAAGGGACGAGATTTCCGTGCTTGAAAAGACCGCCGCGTCCTGCTCGCAGAGGATAGACATGATAAGCGAGACATATCAGAAGACATGGGCGCAGGGCGTACAGCTTGCCGCGGAGCAAAAGGCAGCCAAGGCGGACTATGACGCGATGATGGAAAAGATGCGCCCTCAGGTCGAGGAGATAAAGACGAAATTGCAGGCGCTTGCGGCGGACATCCCGGAGGGACTTATGAAGAGCTACTCCGCGTTGCGCGCCTCGCGAAAATTGCCCGCGGTGGTGCCCTACGACGTCAAAAACAACATCTGCGGCGGCTGCCGTATGGAGCTTGCCAGCGACACGCGCTCTAAACTTAAAAACCCCGGCGACTATGCGGAATGCCCCGATTGCAGGCGCATACTCTATGTGCCCGAGGGCTGATATAAGGGAAAAGGATAAAAGGAGAGAGTTATGGAAAAGTACTTCAACAACCCCGACGTATACGAAGTAAACGTGCAGCCCAAACACGGCGCGGGATTTCCCCTGGACGAGGCGGGCGGCAAGCGCACAGAACTGTTGAACGGCGAGTGGAATTTCAAATACTATCTGTCCTCGGCGCTTCTCGACCTCGATCCCGAAAGCTGGGACAAGATAGACGTGCCGTCAAATTGGCAGCTTAAGGGATATGGCAAGCCGATATACACCAATATAAAATATCCTTCCCCGATAGACAGCAAGCATCCCAACAAGCCGCACATCGACGAGCAGACCAACCCTTGCGGCGTTTACATGCGCAAGTTCACGCTTGGCAAGATAAGCGGCACGGTACACATAAACTTTGCCGCCAACAGCGGGGCGGAGCTTTACATCAACGGACAATTCGTCGGATATTCGGAGTCCACTTTCGACTATCAGGAATACGACATCACCCCCTATGCGCATGAGGGCGAAAATGAGGTCAAGATAGTCGTCTATCGTTTCACAATAGGCAGCTATCTCGAAGATCAGGACATGTGGAGGCTGTCCGGGCTTTACCGCGACGTCACGCTGATTTTCGAGCCCGACGTCAGGATAGAGGACGCCTACGCCCGCGCGCAATTCGGCGGGGACTTCTCCTGTGCGAAGCTGCTTGTGGACGTGGACGTCGCAAACGTTTCGGACGACGCCACCGAGGACGTGGTGCTTGAGGCGGAGCTTGTCGACGAAGACGGAGTGGACGTCATCCACGCGTCCTTTGCGGTCATAGGCATAGAAAAGGGCGAATCCAAACACATCTACATAGAGGAAAAGCTGTCCTCCCCGAGGCTTTGGAGCAGCGAGGACCCCTATCTTTACAAGGTGCGCCTGACGCTCAGCTCCGACAAGGACGGCAAGCGCACGTTCAAGGACAGAAGGGAATTCAACTTCGGCTTCCGCGAGGTCAGGATAGTGCCCATGATAGACGGCAAACAACCGCACATCCTGCTCAACGGCAAAAAACTTAAGATAAGAGGCGTAAACCGTCACGAATTTCATCCCGATTTCGGCCACGCCGTGCCCGAGGAGTACACCGAGGCGGACCTCGTCTTGCTTAAGCGCAACAACATAAATTCCGTGCGCACCTGTCACTATCCCAACAGCCGTTTCTTCTACGACCTGTGCGACAAGTACGGCATAATGGTCATGAGCGAAAACAACGTCGAAACTCACGGCATAGCGGCGCATGCGCCCAAAAACAATAAGCGCTGGACTCAGCGCGTCTGCCACCGCATGCAGAATATGGTCAGGGCATATCGCAATCACCCCTGCGTTCTGTTCTGGTCCCTCGGCAACGAGAGCGGATACGGCAAGGCGTTTGTGGAGGCGAAAAAGGCGGCGCTGGAGCTGGACGACACCCGTCCCATACACTACGAGCCGGACTTCCATATCAAGACATCCGACATAATGAGCGAGATGTATACCAAAGAGGATCAGATGGAGGAGATCGCGCTCAACAAGTGTCACATTCACTCCATGGCGACTTGGGCGCCGCTTGGACACCTGCTCACCCCGCGCATGTATCGCGACAAGCCCTTCATTCAGTGCGAGTACGCGCATTGCATGGGCAACAGCCTTGGCAACTTCGAGGACTATTGGAAGCATTTCCGTCGTCACGACAGGCTTGCGGGCGGATATATATGGGACTTTGCCGACCAGGGCATCAAGCGCGTGCGCCCGGACGGCGCGATAGAGTACACCTACGGCGGCGACTGGGGGGATACGCCCAACGACGGGACGTTTGCCTTCAACGGGATACTCCGCGCGGATCGTACGCCCAACCCCGCGTTCTACGAGGTGAGAAAGGTATATCAAAGCGTCTGGTTCGAGCTTAAGGACAACGGCAAAATAGGCATCCGCAACGAGTTTATGTTTACAAATATAGACAAGTACGGTCTTAAATTCGAGCTTGTCTCGGACGGCGTGCCCGTAAAGAGCGTGCTTGTCAACATGCCGTCCATAGAGCCCCTCGGCGAGGGCGAGCTCGATCTGCCCTACGACATTTCAAGCGAGGCGGAAAAACTTGATGGCGAAGTGTACGTCAACTGCTACGCGGTCGTGCAAAGCAAGGAAGGCGTGTTTGAAGAGGGCGACGTCATCGCAGAAGGACAGATCGTCCTTAAGGACTACGTGCCCAAGACCTTTGCGCCCGCGGACGGCAAGACGGTATTTCAGGAGGACGGCAGGATATTGCTTGAGCACGGCAACATCAAGGCGATCGTCAATCGCAACAGCGGCTTTATCACTTCGCTTGTCATAGACGGCGAGGAAAAACTTGCCGCGCCCATCCGCCCCAACTTCTGGCGCGCGCAGATAGACAACGACGCCACGCCGCAAGTGCCCTCTTTTGTGCAGAGCATACTCGGCAAAAAGTTCTTCAAGGCGTGCTCCGAAAGGCTTGTCAAATCAAATATGGTCTGCACGGAAAAGAGCGTGGAGATAGACTGGTCCTGCATGCCGCAACTCTCCTCCCTCAAGACGGTATACGAGCTTGGCGAGGACGGATTGCACCTGAAAATGCGCGTGAAGAACGCCTTCTACAGCCTGCCGCGCTACGGCTTCAGGATGGAGCTTAAGGCAAGCGACGACGTGGAATTTTTCGGCAGAGGCCCGCACGAGAACTATTGCGACCGCAAGGCGGCGGCAAAACTTGGAGTGTACGGCGGCAAAGTTTCCGATTTCGAGCACGATTATCTTGTCCCGCAGGAAAACGGCAACCATTGCGACACGCGCTATGTGAAAGTGGGCGGCGAGAAGGGAGTCACCTTCGCGGCGCTTGAAAAGCCCATCGAGTTCAGTGTGCACGACTACACTCAGGAGGAGCTTGAGGCGGCGACGCACGCATATGAGCTTGCGCACGGCAACACCATAGAGGTCTGCGTGGACGGCGCGCAACGCGGCGTGGGCGGCGATATTCCCGCGCTTGCCTGCACAAAGAAGCGCTATAAGATACTGCCGGGCAAGGCGCATGAGCTGAGCTTCATCATAAGATAGCCGACTTGCGGCCGAACAACAAAATATGCAAGATTTCCGGACAGGCCGCGCACGGTTTGTCCGTAAGTTTATTAAGCGGAGGAGCCTATGGCAAAAAGACGTAAGGCGCTTAAAATCGTCGCGATAATGCTTATCGTGATACTCGTCGCGTTTCTGGTCGCCTTTTTCACGCCGTTTTTCATAATGATAGCGGGGCGGGATGGCGACGTCCACGGCGATCCGCGCGTGATGATAGTCCTTGGCGGCATGCACAACGGATACGAGATGTCCGCTTGCCTCGAGAGCAGGATGGAGGCCGCCCTCAAGTACATCCGGGAGCACGAGGGGATAACCGTCATAGTCTCCGGAGGCTTTGTGGACGACAAGCAGATGAGCGAGGCGGAGTGCATGGCGCACTACCTCGTCGAGCGCGGCGTGAGCGAAAGCGCCATCCTAAAAGAGGATCGCGCGACCACCACTGTGGAAAATATCCGCTTTTCGCTTGAGATGATAGACGAAAAGGGACTTGACGTTTCGGGCGGCGTGATAGTCGTTACAAACGATTTTCATTTTGCCCGCACGCGCATGCTGTTTGCCCGCGCCGACGACGACATTGACTTGAGCACGCTGGCGGCGCCTACTCCGGCAAGCGAGAAAGCCGCCATATACTTGCGCGAACCCTTCGCCATGATATTCGACTTTTTGTCGGCGAAATTTTAAGCGAAGCGTCGCGCGGATAATATCAAAATTTTGCCGACCGCATGCCGTATAATGCGTGCGGCACAGATATAAAAGTTTGGGGGAAAGCCCGCGACTTCTTAAAAGAGGAGGATTTGGGCAAACCGGCAAAATATTATAGATTTCCTCTTTAGATCAAAGACTTTGACGAGGGACAGACGGGGAAAGAAGTGGAGAGGACTGCAAAAAGACGAGAATACAATATGACGGAAGGTCCGCTTTTTACAAAGCTGATCGCGTTTGCCATTCCTCTAGCGCTGTCGGGCATATTGCAGCTGCTTTTCAACTCCGCCGACCTTGTGGTCATAGGGCAATTTTCAAAGACGGGCACGGAATCGCTTGCGGCGGTAAGCTCCAACAACGCGCTGATAAACCTCATCGTCAACGTGTCGATAGGGCTGTCCGTGGGCGCCAACGTCATCATGGCGCACGCGATAGGCGCAAATGACTTCGATAGGGCGCAGCGCACTTTGCACACCTCCATATTGCTGTCCATAATCTGCGGCGTGGTCATGGGTATAATAGGCGTATTCATGTCGCACACTTTCCTCGTGTGGATGAAGACGGATCCCGCCGTGCTTGAAAAGGCGACGGACTATCTGGGCATATATTTTATGGGTACCCCCGCAAACATAGTCTACAACTTCGGCGCCGCCATTCTCAGGGCGAAAGGGGATACAAAACGCCCTCTGATATACCTTGCGGCGGCGGGCGTGCTTAACGTAGGCCTCAATCTGATATTCGTGATATTCGCGGGGCTTGACGTCATGGGAGTCGCGCTTGCGACGATAATTTCGCAATATCTATCAATGGTCCTCGTGCTTGTCGCGCTGATGAGGGAGAAGGGCTGTTGCAAACTGACCTGGCGCAAACTCGCGATGAAAAAGAGAGAACTGCTCGATATAGTGCGCGTGGGGCTGCCATCGGGCATACTCAACTCCTTTTTCGCAATTTCCAACGTGATAATCCAATCAAGCGTGAACGGCTTCGGCGCGGTAGTCATGGCGGGCAACGCTACGGGATCAAGCCTCGAGGGATACGTGTATACCTCCATGAACGCGGTTTCAAGCACCGCCACCACGTTTGCGGGGCAAAACTACGGCGCAAAAAAGTACGACCGAGTGAACACCGTCATGTGGCAATGCATGCTGATAACCACCGCGATAAGCGTCGTCATGGGCGGAGCAATTTTGTTGCTTGGAAAGCCGCTTGCGGCAATCTACTCAAAAGACCCCGCGGTCATCGCCTTTTCGGTCGAGAGAAACAAAATAATTTTGCCCATCTATTTTGTGTGCGGCATGGTCGAGATCCTCGTGGGCTGTCTGCGCGGCCTCAACTTTGCGATAGCGCCCATGATCCCGTCCTTCCTGTGCGTGTGCGTGTTCAGAATAATCTGGGTCTACACCGCTTTCAAAGCCACGCCGACCACGCTGGTGCTGTATCTCAGCTATCCCATCAGCTGGGTCCTCAACATCGTCATAGACGCCGTGCTGTACGCCGTCTTCTACCGCCGCCTCACCCGCCCAAGCAAAGCCATGCTCGGATATATCAAAACCGCGGTCTACCGCCGCGTCCGTGCGACGGAAACAACCTCATCGGAAACCGCAATTTGCACAGAATCCGCGCTTTAATATGCAAAAACGAAGCGTTAAACCTCGTTTTCGGTTGGCGGCGCATACGCGCCGAGGTTGGTTTTGATTGGGTCAAAGCTCTATAAGTTCATAATCGAGTTCGCCTATGTTTAGGTCGGCGGCGCAATAGATGGTATGCGTGCCGTTGCGGCTTTCCACTCTTTCAAGGAAGTGTTTTTGTCCGGGGTCGTCCTTCGCGGCGTAAACGAGGTCTATGCATGCCTTGTCGATCGCGACGGGATCGAGGGAGGCAAGCACGCCGATATCCTTCATGCACGGGTCCTCCGCCACGGCGCAGCAGTCGCAGTCGACGGACATATTTTTCATGACGTTGATATACGCGGCGTTGTCCTTGAACAGGCGCACTACGGAAGCGGCGGCGTCCGCCATGGACTCCAGAAACTTGTCGTGGTTGGCGGTCCACATCAGGGCGGGATGGCCCGCGCCGTGGATGTACGCTTTGCCGTGGGAGGAAGCTATGCCGATGGACAGTTGCTTAAGCGCTCCGCCATATCCGCCCATGGGATGCCCTTTGAAGTGGGACAGCACAAGCAGGCTGTCATAGTTAAGCAGGTTTTTGCCCACATAGTTCTTTTTTATCACCTTGCCGTCCGGGATCTCCAGTACGGCGTCGGGGCCTTCCGCGTCCAGCAGGTCGAAGTCGAAGACGGTGCTCCAGCCGTGTTTTTCAATGGTTTTCAAGTGCTTTTTGGTGGTGTTGCGCTGCCCGTCATAGGCGGTATTGCACTCCACGACCACGCCGCCGACATAGTCCACGATAGGCTTGAAAAATTCCGGATGCAGGAAGTTCTGATTGCCCACCTCGCCCGAGTGCACTTTTACGGCAACCTTCCCGGGAAGCTCTTTGCCGAGCGCCTTATAAAGCCTCAAAACGCTTTGAGGGGTGATCTCCCTTGTAAAATAAACTTTCGCCGCCATAAAAACCTCCAAAATCAAATGTACATAACAATGATAATATATTTTTCGCCCGTTTTCAAGCGGAAATTGCGCTTCGAGGGCAAGTTGCGGATATATAAATATAATAATATAAACTTAAATTTATTTCAATATAAAATATGGGCTTTCATAGGGGGACTATTATCGCCGGCGCAGGCTGCCGTCTTTATGCAATCTTAATGCGAGAGGCGTCATCTTTATGCTCATTTAATACGCGGAGTGCGATAATTATCGAAAACGAGGGGATATGAAGGGCATACTCAAAAGACTTACAAGCGCGCAGGTCATAGCCATCGGCTTTGCCGCCGCAATACTTATAGGCACGCTGTTGCTGCTGCTGCCTTTCGCGACGAGAAGCGGCAAGTGCGCCGGTTTTATGAATGCGTTTTTTACCTCCACGTCCGCGATGTGCGTTACGGGGCTTGTCGTGCAGGACACCTCGACGTACTGGTCGGCGTTTGGGCAGGTGATCATCCTCATACTAATTCAGATAGGCGGCATGGGGGTCGTGTCGTTTGCGGCGCTCATCTCGTTGCTTGCGCGCAGGCGCATAGGCCTTCTCGAGCGCAGCACTCTTCAGGAGGCGATCTCCGCGCCCACGATAGGCGGCGTGGTGCGCCTTACGGGATTTGTGCTTATCTTCACCGCCATAATGGAGTTTTTGGGCTTTATAATGTTGCTCCCCGCGTTTTGCAAGCAGTTTGGCGCGATAGGGATATGGTACAGTCTTTTTCACTCCGTCTCGGCGTTTTGCAACGCGGGCTTCGACATAGTGGGCGAGGGTTATTCCTCTCTCACGGCGTATGCCGCAAATCCCCTGATCAACATAACGATAGTCATTCTGATAGTCGTCGGCGGCATAGGCTTCACCACCGTTTACGACATAGTCAAGCACCGCCATCACCTTGGCGCCTACAGCCTGCAGAGCAAAGTAGTGCTGATAACAAACGCCTTTTTGCTTGTGTTGCCCGCGCTTTACCTGTTCTTCTTTGAGTTCAAGGGCATGCCCGCGGGAGAGCGCGCCTGGGTGGCCATATTCCAATCCGTCACGACAAGGACGGCGGGTTTTAATACCGCGGACCTCACCTTGCTTAACGACAGAGGCAAATCGCTTATGATATTTTTAATGCTTGTAGGCGGCTCCCCGGGGTCTACGGCAGGCGGCATGAAGACGACTACTCTTGCTGCGCTTGTCATCACCGCGGCGTCCGTGTTCAGGCGCAAGGACTATACAAAGTGCCTCAATCGTCGTCTCAGGGACGACACGGTAAAAAACTCCATCGCCATACTGATCCTTTACTTCTCGCTGTTCTTCGTGGGCGGCATGGCGATAAGCGCAATAGACGACAGACCTCTTATCGATTGCCTGTTCGAGGCCGCCTCCGCCGTCGGCACGGTAGGGCTGTCGCTTACGGGTACGGCGACGCTGTCCGTCGGGTCGCAGGTCATACTCGCGCTGCTTATGTATCTGGGCAGAGTGGGCGCGCTCACGCTTGTGTTCGCCGCGTTCACCTCAAGAAATAACGTTGCCGCTAAGCCTCCGGAAGAGAAGCTTACGGTAGGATAAGGAGAAATATGAAAAACATCTTGCTTATAGGGCTCGGCCGTTTCGGACGGCACATCGCGGAGGAGTTAAACCGCATGGGACATCGCATAATGGCGGTCGACAGCGACGAAAACAGGGTCAACGCCGTGCTTGCCTACGCCTCCAACGCGCAGATAGGCGACAGCACGGATCGCGCTTTTCTCACCTCGCTCGGCGTGGACAACTATGACGCGGCGATAGTCGCGATCGGCGACGATTTTCAAAGCTCTCTCGAGACCACGTCCCTGCTTAAGGAGCTTGGCGCAAGGCACGTGATATCCCGCGCGGCGACTGAAGTGCATGAAAAATTTCTGCTCCGCAACGGCGCCGACGAGGTCGTCTATCCCGAAAAGGAGCTCGCGCGCTGGACGGCGGTCAGATGCACCTCGGATCACATCCTCGACTACATCCCGATAGACGGCGACATCTCCATATTTGAGACCACCGTCCCCGACGGCTGGAAGGGCAAGAGCATAATAGCCCTCGACGTGCGCCGCCGCTACGGCATAAACATAATAGGCCTCAAGAAAAACGGCGCCATAGAACTCGGCATAAACCCCGAGACCTTGCTCGACGGGGATATGTCCCTGTATATGGTAGGCGACATCAAGGCGATAAAGAAGTGCCTGCACTTCTAAGGAGGCCGATATGAAGCGCCACGACAACGTAATAGACGTCGACGTAGACGACAACGAACTTGTAAGGGCGCTTGCGGAGCTCCCCGACAGATGCAGAAGCCTCAATCCGTTTTTGCGCTGTACCGTCAGTTACGCTCCCGCAAGCGAGATCCCCCCGAGACTTCGTCGCCGCATAAGCGATATCGCCGTGCTTTCGGGGGCGGAGACTCCGCGCGGAGTCAAGTGCGTGTCCGTCGCGGGAAGACGCGTCATGTACGGCGCCAAAGAGGCGAACGATCCCAAGATCGGATGGATTTTGGACATTATTATCGATCTTTTGAATAATTTTTCGTGCGTCGGCGCCAAAGTGTGATATAATTTCGTTATGGACGTCATGACGGAACAAAATTCACGCGTGCAGGAGCACATCCTTGTCTGCCTTTCTTCCGCCCCTTCCAACGCGAGCATAATCCGCACCGCCGCGCAGATGGCAAAGGCATACGGCGGGAGGTTCACCGCGCTTTTTGTTGAGACGGCAAATTTTTCTAAGGCAACTCCCGCGGACAAAGCCCGCCTTGCGGAACACATCGAGCTTGCCAAAAGCCTTGACGCGGAGATCGAGACTGTTTTCGGCGACGACATCGCCTATCAGATCGCGCGATTTTCCGAAGAGGCGGGAATTACCAAACTTGTCATAGGCAGAAGCACTTTTACAAAGCGGCGCCTCTTTTCAAGATCCAACCTCATCGACAGCCTTCTTTCGTACGCGCCCGAAGTGGAGATCCACATAATCCCCGACAAAAACGCCGACGCGCCCTACGTCCCCAAAAGATCGGGCGGCGGGTGGCTTAAAATTTTGATAAACGCGGGCATAAGCCTTGCGATACTCGGCGTGGCGACGCTGCTTTGTTACCTCTTTCAACGCCTCGGCTTTGCGGACGCCAACATGATCATGGTCTCGGCGTGCTTGTGACTTCGGTCGCGACGTCAAGCATAGCGTTCAGTCTGTTGTCCTCTCTGGCGGGAGTGCTGCTCTTCAATTTTTTGTTCACGGTGCCGCGCTTTTCGCTTACGGCGTACGGCACGGGATACCCGGTGACCTTCCTCATAATGTTTATCACCGCGGGCGTATCCGGACTGCTCGCGCAGAGGTACAGAAGCCAGGCGAGCGGCTCGCACAAAACCGCTCATCGTTTGAAACTTCTGCTTGACACAAACAAGCTGTTGCTCAGCGAGACGGACGGGGACAAGATCCTAACTCTTGCGGCAGGGCAGTTAAAGAAACTGTTTAAGGCGGACGTCATAATCTTCGACGCGGACATGAACGTAAAGTATTTCCCCGCCGATACGACAAAACCCGCTGTTTATGACCTCGAAACAGAAAGAAAAAGTGCCGAATTTGTGATAAACGGCAGTCAAGCTCCCGCCGAAAAGGCAGAGGCAAAACCCAAGTTTTTCTATCTTCCTCTCAGGGTGGAAGACAAATGTTTCGGCGCGATAGGGATCCCCGACGACGCGCTTGGAGCCTTTGACAGGGACACGTTTATGTCCGTCGCGCTTGAATGCGCGCTCGCGCTCGCCAACGAGCAGAACAGGCGGGAGAAGGAAAAAGTCGCCATAGTCGCAAGCAACGAACAATTGAGGGCGAACATACTTCGCTCCATATCTCACGATCTGCGCACGCCGTTGACGTCCATTTCCGGGGGCGCCGCCAACCTGCTTGAAAACGGGGATAAGCTTGACGAGGAGACAAGAAAAAGTTTGCTCCGGGACATCGTCAAGGAGTCCGAAAGGCTTTCCGAGCTTGTGGAAAACGTGCTTGCCTCCACGCGCATGGAGGACGGCGAATTTAAGTTGCGCCTCTCCGACGAGCTGATAGGCGACATCGCCGACGCCGCGGTAAACTACTGCTCCAAGAGGACGGAAGGGCGCTCGCTCTCGCTGGTTTCGGACGAAGGCATGTGCTTCGTAAGCGCGGACGCCAAGTTGATAGTGCAGGTTATCGTCAACCTTATAGACAACGCGATAAAGTATACGCCCGCCGGCTCGCACATCGAGGTGAGAGTGGAAGACGTCGGCAACAATGTGCGCGTAAGCGTGGCGGACGACGGCTACGGCGTGGCGGAAGAGGATAAACCCCACATCTTCGAAAAGTTTTTCAGAGGGACAAACGGCATATCGGACAGCAGGCGCTCGCTCGGGCTCGGGCTGTACCTCTGCAAGGCGATAATCGAGGCGCACGGCGGCGCCATCCGCCTCGAGGACAACGTGCCTCACGGCGCAAAATTCGTATTCGAACTTGCTAAAAAGGAGATAAAGATAAATGAATAAACCGCTCATTCTTGTCGTTGAGGACGATCCCTCCGTGCGCAACCTGATCGCCACTACCCTAAAAGCCAACGATTTTGGCTATATTTTGGCGGAGAGCGGTTCGGACGGCGCGGCGCAGGCGGCGACGCACAATCCCGATATAATCCTGCTCGACCTCGGCCTCCCCGACATTGACGGCATAGAGGTTATAAAACAGGTGCGCGGCTGGGCGATCACTCCCATCATCGTCATAAGCGCGCGCAGCGAAGACTCCGACAAGATCGCGGCGCTCGACGCGGGCGCGGACGACTATTTGACCAAACCCTTTTCGGTGGAGGAATTGCTCGCTCGCCTGCGCGCTACCCAGCGCCGCCTCGCCTATACAAGCAGCGCCTCCTCAACTTCCGTATTTGAAAACGGCGGACTCAGAATAGACTACGCCGCAGGCTGCGCCTCCCTCGACGGCGAGGAGCTCCACCTGACCTCCATCGAGTATAAATTGCTCTGCCTGCTCGCGCAAAACGTGGGCAAAGTCCTCACCCATAAGTTCATCACCACAAACGTCTGGGGCAGCAGCTGGGATAACGATATCGCCTCCCTGCGCGTCTTTATGGCCACCCTCCGCAAAAAACTCGAGAGCGCCGACAAAGAAAGACAATATATCCAAACCCATATCGGCGTCGGCTACCGCATGGTCAGGTTGTAAATGGCTTTGGATATACGCGCGGCTGCTCGCCCCGCTTACAATTTGCAAAGGAATGTTATTTTGTACGGCGTCCCACCCTCGCTTTCGCTCGGTAGGGACGCCGTTTAATTATTATTTATGTACGGCGCTCCGCTCCGCGCTTTCGCTCGGAACGAAACGCCGATATGTTATTATTTATGCAGGGCTCCTCGCACCGCGTTCATGTGGGCTCCTCGCCCACACCTCGGCAAAGGGCGTTACGCCCTTTGCAAACCCGTGCTAAAAACGCGAGCTCGGCAAATCCTTGCCTTCCCTTGCGTTTTTGGGTTGGTAAATGGTCATAACTCCTGCGGGAAACTTTGATTTTTGCGTTTGCGAAGTCTGAACGTGACGTAAACTATGTCATGCAGGAGTTATAGTAACGCTCGCCGGGCCGGAGTTATGATAACCTTTGTCCGAGCGGTCGTTTTATACGGGACCCCCACCACCGCTGCTCTGCCGCGGAGCCTCCCCCTATATATCACCCCATAAAACTCGCTACGCTCCTTTCTATGGGGACTCCGATCCATTACCCCACAAACTCGCTACGCAATTTTGCGGGGACCCCGATCCATTACCCCACAAACTCGCTACGCAATTTTGC
>CANQCC010000004.1 GCA_947589635.1 uncultured Clostridia bacterium
GAGCGTACTTAAGCGTACGTGACTTGCAGCCCTGCGGGTTTTTCGCGAAGTAATTGGCGTTTACACGCGGTTTTTAGATGACTTTGCCTTTGACAACGACCATAGGATAAGACTCATACCCGCTCAGCGTGCGGCCGGACTGGATGATGACGTCCTTATCGGTGATGGTGTAGTCCAAAGAGGCGCCGTCCATGATGATGGAGTCCTCCATAATGATGGAGTTACGGATGACGGCTCCTTTGCCGACCTTGACGGAGCGGAAGAGGATGGAATTTTCCACGGTGCCGTCGATGACGCAGCCGTCGGCGATAATGGAGTTTTTGACGTTAGCGCCCTCTTTATACTTGGCGGGGACGCTGTCTTTGACCTTGGTGAGGATGGTGGAGTGTCTGTAGAAGAGCGCTTCGCGGACTTCGGGATCGAGCAGCTCCATACTGCGCTTGAAGTAGGTGGGGATGCGGTCGATGACGGCGACGTAGTCCTTGACCTCATAGTTCATGATGTACAGCTCGTCGAGTTTCTTTTGCAGGATATCCTTCTCAAAGTCGTATGCGCCGTGGGCGTACGCGTTGTCGACGAGGGAAATGAGCAGATCCTTCTTGATGAAGTAAATGTTGAGGTTGCAAAGCTGCTTGCCCGTATCGCTCGCGACGGGATAGCGCATGTCCGTTATGCGGTTATTTTTGTCGTGGCTGATGATGATCTTGCGGGGATTGGTGTCGTCGGTGTTGTAGGTGAGCACGGTGATATCCGCGCCCTTCGCGATGTGAAATTCCTCAACCGCCTCAAAGTCTATGTTGAAGGCGATATTTGTGTTTGCGATGACGACATATTCCTCGCTGGCGTCCATCATGAAGCCGCGCAGGGTGTAAAGCGCCTCGATCTTGCCCTTGTAGACGTCGTGCGCGCTGTTGAACACAAAGGGCGGGAAGACCGTGATGCCGCTGTTTTTGCGGTTGAGGTCCCAGTCGCGGCCCATGCGGATGTGGTCCATAAGGGAGTTATAGTTGTTTCTTGTGACGATGCCTATCGTGGTGATGTTGGCGTGCACAAGGTTGGAAAGCGCAAAATCTATAAGGCGATATCTGCCTCCGAAAGGCAGGGACGCCGTGGTGCGATGAATTGTGAGGTCATTGAGGTGATTTTCCGCGTCGGATGTGAACAGAACGCTCATAGTATGGTTTTTCATATTTCTACCTCCCTTAGCCGAGCATTTCGTTTGCGCCCACTATGGCGCCTTCCGGCAGTTGATATCCGGGGCCGATGACGCTTATCTTCCACTCGCCGGGGCGGCACTTTTCAAGCGTCTCGCCCACGACGGCGTTTTTGCCGACTACCGCGTCCCAGCCGACGATGCTGTATCTGACGTCCGCTCCGTCCTCGATGACGGCGCCGGGCATGATTATGGACGCCTCGACGTACGCGCCCTCGCCTATCGTGACGGAGTGCGAGACTATGCTGTCGCGCACGGTGCCCTTAATCACGGTGCCTTCGGAGATGAAGCAGTTTGAGACCTTGCCCGTAGGCGTGATGAACTGAGGCGGCTCCGCATTGTTGCGCGCGTAGATCTTCCACTTGTCGTCGTCAAGATTGAGCTCGCTGCCGTAAAGGATGTCCATGTTCGCCTCCCACAGAGAGGATATCGTGCCGACGTCCTTCCAATAGCCGTCAAACTGATACGCAAACAGGCGCTGATTGTCCGCGAGCATTTTGGGGATTATGTTCTTGCCGAAGTCGTTTTCGGAATTCTTGTCCGCCTCGTCGTCCACGAGGTACTGACGCAGTTTCGCCCAAGTGAAGATGTATATGCCCATAGACGCCTTGTTGCTGCGCGGGTTTTTAGGCTTCTCCTCAAATTCTTCGATCTGTTTTGTGCCCTTCTTGAGGTTGAGTATGCCAAAGCGGCTTGCCTCCTCGATGGGAACGTCCCTGACGGCGATGGTGCAGTCCGCGTTGTTCTTCTTGTGTTCGGCAAGCATGTCGCTATAGTCCATCTTGTAGATGTGGTCGCCGCTTAAAATAACGACGTAGTCGGGATCGTAGTTGTCGATGAAGTCTATGTTCTGATAGATCGCATTGGCTGTGCCCTTGTACCACTCGCCCGATTTGGCGCCCATGTACGGCGGAAGCACGTAGATGCCGCCGCTCAATCTGTCAAGGTCCCACGGCTGTCCGTTGCCGATGTATTGGTGCAGCTCGAAGGGTCTGTACTGCGTGAGCACGCCTATCGTATCAATGCCGCTGTTTATGCTGTTTGAAAGCGGAAAGTCAATGATGCGATACTTCGCGCCGAAAGGCACCGCCGGCTTGGCGACGTTTGACGTGAGCACTCCGAGTCTTGTGCCCTGACCGCCCGCAAGCAGCATGGCAATGCACTCTTTCTTGGTATTTTTGCCCATTAATTATCCTCCTTATATTCGGGTTTCAAAAACATAACGCTGTTTTTGGGTATGTTTACTTTGATGGAATACGGCTGCCCGTGCGCGGGTTTTGCCGTAGCTCGGAAGGCGGGACGACGCTCCTCCTCTCCGCCGTATTTCTTAAGCGCGGAGAACAGATCCGCCTTGTAAGTTACGCATTCGGGCACGCCCATGACGTATTTGAGCCTCTCCACGGGCGAGAAGTTGACCACGCATATCACGTACTCCCCGTCGGCGGCGCGGCGCACGAAGGACAGGATGTTTTGCGTGTTGTCGTCCACGACTATCCACTTGAAGCCCTCATAGCTTGAATCCATTTGCCAGAGCGCCTTGTTTTCAAGATAGAACGCGTTGAGGTCCTTGACAAACTTCTGGAAAGTGCGGTGGCGCGGATAGTCAAGCAAAAACCAATCGAGTTGTTGCGCATAATTCCACTCTATAAATTGCGCGAACTCGTTGCCCATAAAGCTGAGCTTCTTGCCGGGATGCCCCATCATGTATCCGTAAAACGCCTTAAGCCCCTCAAACTTCTGATCGTAGTCGCCGGGGACTTTGTTTATCATGCTGCACTTGCCGTGCACCACCTCGTCGTGACTGAGCGGCAAAATGTAATTCTCGCTGAACGCGTAGGTTATCGAGAATGTCAGTTTGTTGTGGTTGTCCTTCCTGAAGAAGGGGTCGAGAGAAAGATAACTGAGGCTGTCGTTCATCCAGCCCATATTCCACTTGAAGTTGAATCCGAGCCCTCCGTCGTAGGCGGGTTTTGTTATCATGGGATAGGCGGTGGACTCCTCCGCGATCGTGACCGCGCCGTGATACTTGCTGAGTATCGCGGTGTTCATCTGCTTGAGGAAATCCTTCGCCTCAAGATTGTAGTTGCCGCCGTATTGATTGGGCACCCACTCGCCCTCTTTCCTGCCGTAGTCGAGATAGAGCATGCTTGCCACCGCGTCGCAGCGTATGCCGTCGATGTGATAGACGTCAAACCAGAACATCGTCGCGGATATCAGATAAGACTTGACCTCGTTTTTGCCGAAGTCGTACACGCAAGTGCCCCACTCCTTGTGCTCGCCCTTGCGCGGGTCGGCGTACTCGTAAAGAGGCGTGCCGTCAAATTGGCGCAGGCCTTGCTCGTCGCGCGGAAAGTGCGCGAGCACCCAGTCGAGGATGACGCCTATGCCCGCCCTGTGGCAGCGATCGATAAACTCCATAAGATCCTTCGGCGTGCCATAGCGCGACGTGGGCGCAAACATGCCCGTCACCTGATAGCCCCAACTTCCGTCGAAGGGATGCTCCGTGAGAGGCATAAGCTCGATGTGCGTATAGCCCATCTTCTTGACGTAGGGGATAAGGTCGTCAGCAAGGTCCTTATAATTGAAGACGTTGCCGTCGGGATAGCGCCTCCAGCTGCCGAGGTGCAGCTCGTAAATGTTCATAGGACTGCCGTAGGGGTTGTAATTTTCCCTGTCGGTCAGCCATTTTCTGTCCTTCCAGCGATAGCCGCTTAGGTCATAAAGCTTGGACGCGTTTGCGGGCGCGGTCTCGAAGTGCAGGCCGTAGGGATCGCACTTCAGCGTGGTGTTGCCCTTCTGGTCGGTGATGGCGTACTTATATACGTCGTATTGCTTGAGCCCGGGGATGAAGGTCATGTGGATGCCGTCGTCCGTCTTTTCCATGACGTTTCTTGTGGCGTCCCACCCGTTGAAGTCGCCGACTACCGCGACGGAGGCGGCGTTGGGCGCCCAGACGTTGAAGTACCAGCCGTCGGCGCCGTCCTCCACGCCCTTGCGGGGAGAAAACATCTTGTACGCCTGATAGTTGGTGCCCTCATGAAACAGATATGTAGCGTAACTGTCTTTAACAAGATTCATAAAATCCTCTCGCGCGCAAGCGACCCTTTGCGAGCGCACGCGCGCAAAATCATCATTTGATATATTTTATCAAACTCTCGCAAAACTTACAACAGTATGAGCAACATTTTTGCATTTTTGTTAAATTTGCACAAAACATTTTTGCAGAAAATGAAAATTTTTAAGAAAATGTCACAAATTTGCAAAAATTCGTTGAGTCGTCAACGGATTTTCGTTCAATGCGCAAACATCGTCATTCTGCCGCGCGAGGCAGCAAAACCTCGAATATCGTATTGAACCCGTCCTGCGCGGGAAGCAGCGATATGCGCCCGCCGTGCGCCTCGATTATCTTCTTGCAAAGCGCAAGCCCAAGCCCCGTTCCCTGCTTGTTGCGGGATTTTTCCGCGACGACAAAGGGCTCGAAAATATCCGCGCGCGCCTCTTCGGGGATGCCGCCGCCGTTGTCTTCAAACAGCACGCGCACGCCGTTTTCGTCCTCGCGCGCCAATACCTTAAGCAGGCTCCCCTTCGGCGTATATTTGAAGAAATTGCCGACGATATTGTCCATGACTCTGATAAATTGCTCCTTGTCGAGCACGGCGTCTATGCGCTCCGGCACGTCGAGGTCGAGGTCATAGCCGTTTATCTCAAACTCGCCGTAGCGCGCGGCAAAATATGTGCGCAGGGTCTCGGCGACGTCCGTCTGCTGCGCGTTTAAGCGGAAGTCGGGATGGTCAAGTTTGCTGTACTCATAAAACTCGTTGATAAGCTCGCCCATATGCTCCGCCTTGGATATTATCAGATTGAGGTATTTGGGTTTATCCTCCTCGCGGACAAGCCCGTCTCTCATCGCCTTTGAAAAGCCTTCTATCACGGTGATAGGGGTCTTCAGATCGTGCGAAAGTCCCGCTAGCATGCGTTGTCTGTCCTGTTCCAGCGCGTTTCGCTGCTCCTCGGTGGCGTTCAGCAGGGAGACCATCTCGTTAAAAGTGCCGATAAGCTGTTCGAAATCCTTGGAGCCCATGTACTCTATGCGCCCGCGGTAGCCGCTTTTGGCAAACTTGTCCATCGCGGAGTTGAGCGCCTGTATGGGGCGTTGAACGTGTTTGTTGATGTATCTGATGTAAAAACCTATCGCGGTGATGAAAAGCGCGACTACGCCGACGATCATAATCGCCATAAACAGCCAGGGCGGAGTCGCCTCGCCGTCGTTGACGTCTAGGTATATCGCGTAGCACTTCCTGCCGTCCTTGCTTTCGAAATAGTATTTTTTCACGACCTCGCCGCGGTGGACGGGGTTGTAGACAAGCAGGTCGAATTCCCGCTGAGTAAATTCCGTCTTCCCCGCAAATTCCGGCATGGTGTTGCTAAGTACTTTCAGGTCGGAGCTTAAAAGCAGGTATTCGTCCGCGCTTTCGGAGCCGTTTTGATAACTTTTTGAAATGAAGTAGTTGAAATCGCCTTCGGGGGTCTTGAAGTTGGTCGCGCGTATCTCCCCTCCGTTTGCGGGTTGGACGCAATTGATCTCGCCGAGGGTGTATTCGCGCGAGCCGCCCGAGCCGTATATCTTTTCCGCGGTCTCCGCGTCCACGACGTCAAGCCAGCCGCCGTTTCCGAGTATGACCTCCAGGGGGACGGAGGGCGAAGACGGATTGTTTTTAAGTTCCGTCTCGTAATCCGCTATGCTCTGCACGCTGACGTTGATGCGCTTGTTGGAGTTTGCCCAAAGCGCGGCGAGCACTATCAGCGCGGTCGCCGCCACCGTGATAAGCGTAAAAGTGGTAAAACTTCTGACCAGCAGCGCGAGGAAGCTGCGGTTGTCAAAATGGACGATGTCCGAAAACTTCTTCTGCTGTCTTCTCGCCCTCCTCGAGGGACGGGATGGGGCTTCGTTTTGGGAATCGTCCTTGCCCGAGACTTCGCCCGCAGAGGCGGCCTCGTCATTCAACCGTGATTCTTCGTTTTCTGCCATCAGATACCGTAAAAAGTCGCGCCGCCGTCAGTCTATCCTGTAGCCTATCCCGCGCACCGTCTTTATGTATTTGGGATTTTTGGGATCGTCCTCAAGTTTGTCGCGCAGGTTGGAGATGTGCACCATGACCGTGTTGTCGTCGGAGGAATAATATTCGCCGTTGACCTCCTCGTACAGCTGCATGCGAGTGAACACTTTGCCGGGGGTCTCCAAAAGCAGCGCGAGCAGTTTGTATTCCGTCGCGGTGAGCGAAATGGGAACTCCGCGCTTTTCAACCGTCAGTTGGCGCGTGTCGAGAGTAAGCTCCCCGTGCACGATCTTGCCGTCGTCGGAAGTGCCCGCGCCAAGATGATAAAACCTCCTGAGCAGCGCGCTTACCCTCGCCGTCATCTCGAGAGGGCTGAACGGCTTGACCATATAGTCGTCCGCGCCTATGTTGAGGCCGAGCACCTTGTCGCTGTCCATGTGCGCCGCGGACAAAATGAGTATGGGGATGTTGCTTGTCTCGCGTATGCGGGCGATAAGCTCGTATCCGTTCATGCGCGGCATCATTATGTCGACTATGGCAAGGTCGACCTTTTCGCGCGAAAAGACGTCGAGCGCCTCCACGCCGTCCCGAGCGCGCAGCG
The DNA here is from genome assembly GCA_947589635.1 of uncultured Clostridia bacterium. GTDB lineage: Bacteria > Bacillota > Clostridia > Christensenellales > CAG-917 > CAG-475. The sequence goes on from CANQCC010000004.1 coordinate 6,872, forward strand.
TGGTGTGCCCCGCGTTTTCAAGATACAGTTTCAGCAATCCGACTATATCTTCGTCGTCTTCGGCAATCAGTATGTTAAAACCCATAAGATATTCTCCTTAGTCCCGATTATATCATATATATCGCCATCCTGCAAACGTCAACTTGAAACTTTGCCTATTTTTTGCGAGATGTTGAAAGTTTTCGCGTGAAATGTTAAAATATCAGCATGCAAAAGGATGACTTCGGCGCAAAATTCGCGGCAAGCGCGCCCGCAAAATTCAACCTCTCTCTCGCGATAGTCGGAAAGAGAGGGGATATGCACGACCTCGATATGATTACCTGCCCTCTTGAAAAGATGACGGACGAGGCGCTGTTTTGCCCTTGCCCCGAAAACACGATAGAGATAATCTCCGCCTTCGACGGCTTCGACGAGGCGAGATTTTTATCCTTCTTCGCGCCAAAATACGCCGCCATCCTCTCCCGCTTCGGCGAGACGGGCAAAATCAGCCTCAGCATGGGCGTCCCCCTCGGCGCAGGGCTTGGCGGATCGAGCGCGGGAATGGTCGCAACAATCAAGGCGATACAAAAATTCAGGCGTTCTAAAGGCATAGATGACGATATTGACGACGGGTTTTTGCTCTCTCTCGGCAGCGACGTCCCCGCGATGTATATGGGCGGAATGTTGCGCGTGCAAGGCGTGGGCGACAAACTTACGAGGATAGACGGCGAGGTCCCCTCCGTCGAGGTCTTCATCGCGGAAGGCGGCTCTTCCTCCGCGGATTGTTACAGGCTGTACGATAAAATGCTTGCGGCAGGCGATATCCCCTCTCCCCCTCCGCCTCCCGAGACTTTGAAAGAGGCCCTAAAGCAGCTGAGAAACGACCTCTCTCTGCCCGCCGAGGCCCTCAATCCCAATATCCGCGCCCTTCGCGAGCGCCTGATGTCCGAGGGCAAACGCCCCGTCATGAGCGGCAGCGGCAGCGCGCTTGTAGTGATACGCGACTGAATACGCAAAAAGCCGAAAATCATATAAAAAATCGCATATAAAATAATGCGTCCCGGGCCTTTTATCGCGTATAGATATTCTGAAAGCCTTTGTTTATCTTTTGAAGCCGCAAAATAAGTCCATTAAAAAACGACCTGCAAATCGCAAGCCGTTTTTGTTTATATTTTGCGCTATGCGTCACTTTCCCTCGAATCTTTCGGGCTGATTGAGGACGATCTGCGGGAAGGGGATGGAGATGTTGTTCTCGTCGAAGAGGATCTTGAACTCCCTGTTCATAGCGCGCTGGATGTCATACACATAATCCTCCTTGCAGGTCGCGACAAAGAACAGTTCCACGCCCGACGCGCCCAGCGAGTTTATGCCCTTGTAGACTATGTCGCCCTTTATCTCGTAGGGGATGCGCGCCTTTATGGCGGCGAGGTTGTCGTTTATCACCTTTTCGACGCGCGGGATGGATTCGCGATAATCTATGCTGATATAGCACTTCGCAAGAGAGTCCGCCTTTGTCTGATTGACGAGCGTGGTTATCTGCGAGTTGTTTATGATGTTGACGTTGCCGCCCGCGTCTATTATCTTTGTGGTGCGGATGCCTATCTCCTGCACAGTGCCGCGCCAGTCGTTGACGATGACTATGTCGCCCACTTCGAAGGAGCCCTCAAACACAAGGAATATGCCCGCGACGATATCGGCTACCAAACTCTGCGCGCCGAGGCCTATGACCAACGTGACAATCCCCGCGCTTGCGACGAGCGCCGCCGTATTGACCCCGAACGCCCCAAGCACTATCAGCACGGATGCGATCGCCACCACCCACTTGATGAAGCTTTCCATAAGTTTGGCGATGGTTATGCCGCGCGGCGTGTGCGCAAACCCAAGCCTCATGATGAAGCGCAGTATCAGAGACACTATGGCGGCTATAGTGACGACGCGAATGCTCCTTATGATGGCGGGGATCCAGCTTGAATAGACCGTGTTGATAAAGGAGTTGCCCGTCACGTCCTTGTCGAAGACGGAGCCCTCCGTGATCACGGTGCCGTCCTCAAGCACGGTCTCTTTGCCGAAGATCTGCGTCGCAAAGACCATGGACAGCACTGTCACCGCTATGCCGATGACAAGCAGGATAAGCCCCACTATCGTGGACTTTTTGATTTTCTTCTTTGCGGGAGCCGCCTCGTTTGAGACCTCGCCCGCCTCGATCTGATTTTCGCCCGTATTGGGAACGACTTCGCTCGTCTCGCTTACGCTTTCGACGTCTTCGGGAGCGCCTGTCCCCTGTTTGATTTCCTCGCTCATATATGCTCCTCGGCTCGCCGTTGCGCGAGCTCATATTGATTTTGATTTGTTTTCCCGCCCGATGGCGGATTTTATTTGCTGTATCCCGCCTCAAGACGGAATTTTTTTGCTTTATCTCGCCCGAAAGCGGAGGTTCGCTTGCCCTGACCCGCTCGAGGACGAAAGCGCGGCAAAGCGCCTATTGATCGAGAGGCTTTGTGCGCAAAGTCTTCGAGGCGACTATCGTCTCGCCAAAACCCTGCTTCATAAACACTTCAAGCGTGTACTTCTTCCCCGCGGAAAGCCCCGCGAACTTCCCCTCGTTTGTGCCCGGGACAAGTTTTTTCTCCTGTTTGGAGCTGCCGCCGACCACTCTCACGCTCAGCGCCTCCTCCCCCGCGGGCACGCTTATGTTGTAGGCGATCTCGTTGAGGGCGACAATCGTGGAGACTATCTTCGCGCCGGGCACGTCCGTAGTCGTCGTCCCAAGCGCGCCGCCGCCAAACAGCAATATCGCGGCAAGCGAAGCGGCAAACACCGCGATGAGAGCCCTGCCCACCGAGTGCGTGTTGCCGTAGTTGTCGGGATCGGCATGATACTCCTTGGGCGTGGGATTGCCCGCGAAGTCGTTTTTGGTCGCCGCGCCGTTTTTTGTGACTCCGCCAAAGGAATCATAATTTTTTAAGGGAGAATCGTTTCTCATTTGCCCTCTGCGCCCGTGCGCGCCCATCGGCTCCCCAAAAGATGACGGGCGTTTTATCTGTGCCAACCTTTGATAGGCACATGATCTTGCGCCGAACTTTTACAAGCAATTTGCTTTTGCCGCTCGGCAAGCGTTTTGCCCGTGGCGCGCCTTGGCGCGTCCGCTTTTGGGATCCGTTTATAAAATTTTATTTTAATTTACGCTCAAAGTCAACCCTATCTGCCTTCAAAATCAATTTGTTTTGCGCGGGGCGAGCCGTTATTTGTCAAACGTAGGCGGTTTTATGGCGATTCCCGCCTTTGCGCCCCGCTTCCCCGCTACTCCATATATTTGTTGCCGCCTCTGTCTTTTAATGCCGAAAGCATATTCTGTCGTCGCCCCGCCGCGTTATCCGCGTCCTGACGCCTTTCGTCCGTGCTTGTCCCCTTGCATAATCTCCGTCTGCCGCGCATATCTTTAAGCGATATGGAGGATGCTATGTTCGATTTTGAAAAACTGAGCGCAAGCAAGCTGTATGCCGCGCCTCACGTGGAGCGCGTGGTGGAATTTTCGCCTCCGGGCGTGGATATTGAAAACATCGCGAAGGTGCTGTCCCTCTCGGTCGAGGCGAAGTGCAACTGTGCGGAGGCGTTTGACGGATACGCCGAGGTGACGGGCAGGACAAACTTTCGTCTGACCTATCTCGACAAGAACGGCGACCCGAAGGGCGTGGACTACAACGCGGACTTTTCCGTCAAGGCGGAGGGCGAATTTTGCGCGGCGGACGCGGCGAGCGCGACGATAACCGTTGTGGAGTCGGACGTGTCGGCGGCGGGAGCGCTTACTCTGTCCGCCGTTCTCGAAGTGTGCGTGACCGCGGTACAGCGCGAGGAGTTGAACGTGCTTATGGGCGCGGACAAGTGCTACAAGACGTCAAAAACGATAGCTCTCCCCGCGTATATCGCCTCTAAGACCTCGGTCTGTCCCTTTGACGCGGAGCAGGACGTCGGCGGCGAGATAACCTCCGTCCTCAGCATGGGCGCGCACTGCCCCGTCATTCGCGCGGAGGCCGTGGACGGCGGGATAAAAGCGGCGGCAAAGCTGAGCCTCAACGCGGTCTACGTCGAGGGCGGCGAGATAAAACAGCGCGACTTCATAATAGACCTCGAGGAGGAGCTTAACCTTGACGGCGTGCGCGAAGGGGACAAGGTGCTTATCGACGCGTGCGTAAAGTCCTCCAAAATAGTGCTTCAGGGCGTGACGGACGACAACGTGCTGCGCGTAGAGGGCGACGTCGCTTTCAAGGCGCAGGTCTTCCGCCTTGCGCAAGTCGAAGTTGTGGACGACCTCTTCACGCTTGAAAACGAAGTGGATATCACTAAAACGTCCGCAAAATACGCATATTTTGACGGCAGCGCCTACTTTGCGAAGAAGGTGAGCGGAACGGCGACGCTTGGCGACAACCGCGCGGCGGCGATAAAGATAGACGCCATCCCAAGCTCCCGCTGCTATACGACAAAGGCCGCGACGGAAGAGGACGGTTCGCTGACCGTGGAGGGCATTGTCAACGCGGACATCGTGTATACGGACGAAAACGGATTCAACTCCGTGCGCGCGGAAGTGCCGTTTTCCCTCAACATCCAGAACGCGTCGCCGTTTGCGGGCGAGGTCAAGGTGCGCGCGGACATAGAAAAGATATCCGCGGACATCAGGCGAGAGCGCGAAATAGACATCGATATCGCTCTGAGACTTGCCACGGACGCCTTTGCGGAGACTGACGCGGAGTTTATAAGCGGCGTGGAACTGGGCGAAGAAAGAGCGCAAAACACAAGCGGCATATCCTTGTATATCGCGCGCGAAGGGGACGAGATCCTGGACTTGTGCAAGGCGTTTTCGGCGATGCCCGAGGACATCCTCGCGCAAAATCCCGCCCTCACCTTCCCGCTTGCAGAGGGCGAACGCGCCGTATATTTCAGACAGATCGCAATATAGCCAAAATGCAAGCTCGCATTGCGCGGCGCAAGTTTACAAAGCACAAGTTTGCACAACGCCGCAAATTTGCGAAATATACGTTTGCGAAGCGCACATTTGCATAACGCGGCGTAAGTTTGCAAAAGTTTGCAAAATCGCACGATCTTGCAAATCTCATTCAATTGTATGCATCTCGGTTGTATGTATCTCGGTCGGGAGGGCAGGCAGGCGACTGTCCTTCCGGCTTTTATATTGATTTTCCCGTATGAATTTTTGGTATTGATCTTTTGAGGATAATAATTTATACAAAATTCGCAAAATCTTGTCTTAGTGTGCTATAATGTAGCGCAAGGATCTAAGAGGATATGAAAAGCATGACGGACGAACAAGAATATAAGCGCATGACGGAATCCCCGGTATTCGGGCTGGTCATGAAACTTTCCATTCCCACGACATTCAGCATGCTGATAACGTCCATATACAACCTTGCGGACACGTTTTTCGTATCCTCGCTGGGCAACGCGCAGACAAGCGCGGTGGGCGTAGTCTTCGCCATTCAATCCATAATTCAGGCGATAGGATACGGCTTTGGCATGGGCACGCAAAGCCTCATCTCCCGCAAGCTCGGCGAAAAGAAGAACGACGAGGCAAATCTGTATGCCACTTCGGGCTTTTTGGCGGCGTTTTTGGTTGGGCTTGTCATGCTGTTCGGGCTTATAGACCTCAAAGGCCTCGTGCGGGTGTTCGGCGCGACGGACACGGCGCTTTTGTACGCGCGGGACTATTGCTTTTTCATATTGCTTGGGGCGCCGCTTTTCTGCTCCTCGTTTGTGCTTAACAACATCTTGCGCGGGGAGGGCAAGGCTACGCTGTCCATGATAGGGCTTTGCAGCGGCGGCATAATCAACATAGGGCTTGACGCGCTGTTCATTTATGCGCTGAAACTTGGCGTGGCGGGCGCGGCGATAGCTACGCTTATAAGCCAGGCGATATCCTTTGTCATATTGCTGTCCTGCTTCATCTTTCATAGAACCATCGTCAAGATAAATCCGCTTAAAACAAGCCGCCATATAAAGGACTATCTCAACATATTCCGCGTAGGGCTGCCCACGGTGTTCCGCCAGAGCCTCGGCAGCGTGGCGACCACTCTGCTTAACCGCGCCGTGCGTCCCTTCGGCGACGAAGCGATGTCCGCAATAAGCGTGGCAAACAAAATATACATGCTTCTTCGCAGCATGCTGATAGGCGTGGGACAAGGCTTCCAGCCCGTGGCGGGATACAACTACGGCGCCAAAAAGTACGAGCGCGTAAAGAGCGCCTTCAACGCCGCCGTCATAATAGGCACGGCGTACGGAGTCGTCGCGGCGATAATTCTGTTTTCGCTGTCGGGTCAGATAATGGGACTGTTCCGTCCCGGCGACGCCGAGGTCATCGCGATTGGCGGCAGAACGCTTAAATATCTCAGCTTCGCCCTGCCCCTGCTTGGCTACTCCACGTTTGTAAACCAGCTGTATCAATCCCTCGGCTTTGTCGTCCCCGCGACCATTCTCGCCTCGTGCAGGCAAGGCATCTTCTATATCCCCCTCATCCTGATCCTGCCCATATACATGGGGCTTCGCGGCATAGAGATGACCCAGATGATAGCCGACCTCGCCACGTTTGTCGTCTCCATCCCCTTCCACATCTACATGTTCAAAAAGTTGCTTGTCCACCTCGCGTCCAAGGACCCGCCCTCCGCGGACGAGCACTTTAACGCGTCCGACCCCGACGTCCCAACCATGTAAAAAGCGCCCGATTAACGAGCGCTTTTTCGTCCTTTTATCAATTGTCAAAATCACCCCACAAGCGCAAAATATTGATGCACAAGGTCGGCAAGACTTTCGCACTCCTCGCCGCCGAGGGACAGCACGATGGCGCTAAGTCTTGCCCTGTCGTCCTCGTTTCCAATGCGGCGCGAGAGGGAGGCGGAAGGGGCAAAAGCGTATGCCGCCTCAAGCTCGCCCGCGACATATTTAAGCCGATCTCTTGCAAGCTCGCTGTCCTCGCAAATCACACAAACGGACGTTTTATCCGTCGATCCGTACTGATAAAGTTGCGATATTGAAACTATTTTCATTTTTGTCGCGCCCTCTTGCCCGCTTTCGTCCGCAAGCAAAACAATCCGTCCGTCGCCCGAAAACACAAGCCCGAAGTTTAAGGTCTCGCCCTCTTTTTGCACCTCGATGGAGACGTAGCAATACGGCTTTGCCTTCTCGTGAGACGGCAACAAGATCATGGCGGTAAACGCGATCGCGGCGACGATCAAAAGCACGGTCGCCGTGACAAGCAATCTTACGGCAAGCTCCTTCCTGAAGGCCTGCGCGGGAGTTTCGCCGCTCAAAAGCCTGTTGAGGGGGGCGCGCTTTACGCGGGGCAGCATGTCGGGGATGTCGTACCCCTCGTGCTCCTTTTTAAGTCTTTCTTTTATGTCCTTAATTTTCATCCGCCGTCTCCTTTTCCAGCGCCTTTTTCAGCTTTGCAAGCGCGTTATTATACGTCCACAGCACGGTGCCGAGAGGCTTTGACAGCATGTCGGCGATCTCGCGATGTTTGAATCCCGCGACGACGTGCAAGGTGACTATCTGCCTTTCGGTGTCGCCGAGGGTCTTGTTCATCAGCGCCATTATGGGCGAACACTCCTCGTCGATATGGTAGCTGCCAAATTTATCCTGCCCCTCGTCCATATCCGTAAGCGCCTCGCGTTTGGCGCGGGCGATCTCGTTGAGCGTGGCGTTTTTGGCGATAGTGTAAAGCCAGGCGTACGCGTTCGACCCCGCCCTGTACGACGCGACCGTAGTCCTCAGCCTTATGTAGGCGGTCTGCATCATGTCCTCGGCGGTGTGATAGTTTCGGCAAATGGAAAGTATGAACGCAAAAAGCCCGCGATGAGTCTCGTTGTAGATCTCCTCAAACGCTTGCTCGTCGCCCTGTTGAAGCCGAAGCATCTTTTGGTCGAATTCCTGCTTGGTCATAAGCATATTTTACCATACTTGCCCGCCGTAAACAAGGCTAAATTTTTTGCGGACGCGTTTTGCGTCTCTCTGCCTTTCCCGTTTCGGGCTCCGTCTTGATTTTGCCCGTCGCAAAGTTTTGCCCGGTCGCCCTTGCGCCGCGTCTTGGCGCCTTTGTCCTCGCAAAAGTCCGGCGGCTTGCAAACGGCGCCGCGCCAAACAATTTATGCTTATGTTTTGCGCTTTTCCTCTTCCCTCGCCGCGAAAGGTTTGCGCCGGGGGCGAAAATCGCATAAAAAATAAATTAAAAGTCGATGATTTTTGTCCCGGCGGCAATTTTTTGTTGATATTGCAAAGTTTTGATTGTATAATATAAGTTGCTTTTTTATTTATAATAATCAAGTGCGCGCTGCGCACGCGGAGCAACATTATGAAAAAACGTGTTATTTTGGTTATGACGATAGTGTTGGCGGCGCTTTTGGTCGCCTCGCTTGTCGCATGCAACAGGGATGGCGGCGGCGACTTAGACCCCGAGCCGGGCACTACGGGCAAGTATACGGTCACTTTTGACCTGAACGGCGCGCAGATCGTGGGCGAATCGGTGCTTTCGCCGCTTACCGACGTGGCGTATGATTCCACCATTGAGGAGCCTCTCGGCGCGGACGGAAAGCCTTTGAAACTGCAAAAGACGGGCTATACCTTCATGGGTTGGACGAAGGACGGCGCGGAGTTCAAATTCGGCAAAGGCGGCACGCCTATAAGAAGCAATACCACGCTGAGGGCAAACTTTGTCGCGAACAAATATTATCATACTCCCAATATTTACGCCACTCTCTCCTACGACGAGGAGCATGACAAGTTCAGCATAAATCCTTCCGGACACGCCAAGGATCCCGAAAATCCTCAGGTCGTTGAGGGCAGCTATCTCAAAAACTCCGCGGGCGAGGAGGTGCTTGACGAAAAAGGCGAAAAGATCCCCGTCTACGATACAAACTACTCGCTTGGCGCGGCGGAGTTCAACAAAGACCAGACCACGATATATTCCACCTACAACACGACCTCTCCGTCGTACATCGTAAAGCCGACCTACACGCCCCCGCAGGGCGAGGAAGACAAGAAAGACCCCTTCTGCTTCTGGTACTATCTTGACGACAACGGCCGCCCCGTGCAGTTCACGGAGTGGGCAAACGCCGACGACGACAGCTCGACGGTAAAGGTCAAGACGGTGTCCTATGTCTTCACAAAGCCCCTCACGCTGTACGCGATGTTTGAAAGCGACCTTCCCAAGGTCACGGTCAATTACTATGATGGCGAAGACCAGTCGCATCTTGTTGTCGACACTCAGTCGTATCCCCTCGGCGCCTACATTTCAGATAAGGATATGCCCGCGGCGCCGACAAAGGACTATTATGAGTTTGACTATTGGTATTTTGTCTACACCACCAAGGACAAGGACGACAACGACGTCCGCAATGAGGAAAAATTTATATTCCAGACGCGCGACGAGGACGGCAAGGTGACAAACACCGACTCCACCTCCCCCATGGACGCGGCGCATCCCGACCCTGAGATCATCCCCGCGGCGGAGATCAATTTCCGTCCCGTGACCCTCAACCTGTACGCGAAGTGGATAAAGAAGATAATGTTATCAGACGCGCAAGAATTCATCAGGGTGCGCAATGAAATATCAGACTTGATTGGCCGTTTGGACGACGCCGAAACAGATGAGACTAAGGCGAGCGTCAAAGCGGAGCTCGACTCCTATCTGACGGCAAAGATCGTGGTATCCAACCTGGACTTCACTACAATCGGAGGAACGGATGATATGGCTCCTCTGTTCGGCAACAAAGATTATCCCTTCCTCGGCACAATAGACGGCGGCGACTACGATGCTCATACGGGCGCGGTGAAAGACTCTCACACGATCAGAAGTAATAACAACCATCTCTTCCTCGGCTCCATATTCGGCTATGTGAACGGCGCCATCAAAAACCTAAACGTCCAAACTATCACGATCAAGGCGCCCGATTCTGCCGACAATATCCTTTATCTCGGCGTGCTTGCAAGCTCGCTGGCGGGCTCGGCGGACAACTGCTCCTTGTCAAGCATTTCGTTTGATTTGACCGGCTTGGGGTCAAAGAAGGTCATAATAGGCGGCATCGCGGGCGAGTTCCGCGGCGGCTCCGAATCTGGCAAGATCACCTCCTGCTCCGTTACGATGGAAAATATATTGGTCTCGGCGCAAGGCGTAGTCATAGGCGGCGTCGCGGGCATAGCGGGCTCCGCCACATCCATATCCGATTGCACCGCCACTCTCACGATAACCTCGGCGACGGCGACGGGCGGCGACGGAGCTACGTCCGGCTTGCGCATAGGCGGACTTGCGGGCGACAGCGAAAGCGCCATAACCAACTCGACCGCCTCGCTTACGATAACCGCGCTTGAGGCGCACGGCTCCTGCTATGTCGGCGGGATCGCGGGACAAAACAGCGCGAGCATATATAAATCGCAGGCAACAATGACTCTTTGCACAAGCGAAGCTCCCGCCTCCGTGGGCAGCGAGGCGCTTATAGCAAAGACCGTCGCGATCGGCGGTCTTGCGGGCCTCAACAGCGGCTATTTAAGAGACAGCTATGCGACCGCAAATCTTTACGTAAGCGTGGTCCGTTACAACAACTCGAGGGTCGCCGTGGGCGGACTTGTCGGCGACAACTACGCGGACCGCAAAGACTCAAGCTCCGGCAGCCACAGCGACGAACAGAGCATCGGCGCCATCAACTACTGCTACAGCGTGGGCGAAATAGAGCTGAGAGTAACCGGCGACGATACGTCCGAAGCGCTTGCCATCGCTCCTGCCCTGTATGCGGGCGGCCTTGCGGGATACAGCCATCACAGCAACAACTCCGCAAACTTCGCCGTAGTGGACATCACGATAACCTATAACGCGGCAAAGACCAACAAGCGGCTGTTGCACGCGGGCTTCCTGTACGGCGATATGGCGGCGGACGCCACGCTGAAGTCCGGCTACTATGCGAGCGAAAGCACGCTTGAAATAAACGGCGACTCCTTCCCGACCACTCTGCCCAAGACCGAAGAGGGCGAAGGCAGCGAGGAGGGACAGCCCGAAGAAGAGGCATACAACGTCTCCCGCCTCGGCACCGCAACCGAAAAAGCAAAGTTTATGGACGAGTCCTTCGTCATCGGCAGCGAATCCACTCTCAAGTGGGCGGCGGATATCTGGGAAATTGGCGAAGAGAAGTACCCCACCTTCAAGTCCGCGACCGCTCCCACGGAGCCCACAGAATAAAACCTATCGCTTATGCGACGCGCGCTCCGCTTGGGGCGCGCTTTTTTTCGCGCTTTTTATGCATTTCTCGCGCTTTTTCGAGGTTATATCCGCTGCTCTTCCCGCCCGCGCGCCCATATAATATAGGGTATGCGTTATTTTGGAACAGACGGAATAAGAATGAGGGCGGACGCCCTGCTGAGGGCACGACTGCCTCTCTATTTGGGCGCGGCGCTTGGCAAAATAGGCGGCAAGGTGCTCGTCGCGCGCGACGTGCGCGTTCACTCGCCGCTTGTGGAGCGCATGCTGACCGCGGGTTTGCTGTCCGGGGATTGCCTGCCGATAGTCGCGGGGATATTGCCTACGCCCGCGCTTGCCTACCTCGCGCAAAGAGAGGGCGCGCGCTTTGCCGTCATGATAACCGCGTCGCACAATCCGCCCGAATTCAACGGCATAAAGGTGTTCGGCAAAAACGGAACTAAACTTTCTCCCCGCGAGGAGGAGGCCATAGACGGCGCCGTGTGCGCGCTTGCGAACGGGACGGGCGAAGAGGTTGAGGCGCTTAAAGAACTCGCCGCGGACGAGGCGCACCCTCCTTGTGGGGCGCACCGCGTGCGAGCGCTTGAAAACGCCGAGGAAATATACCTGGATCACGTCGTAAATATGTTTGGGCGATTTGACGGAACTCGCGCGGTTCTGGACGTCGCGCACGGCTGTATGGCGGGGATCGCGGACAAGGCGTTCGACCGCCTCGGGATAGAGACGCGGGTCATAAACGGCGACCGCGACGGAAATAAGGTCAATATAAATTGCGGCTCCACCCACCTCGAGGCGCTTTTGGGCGAGGTTAAAGAGGGCGAGATAGGCTTTGCCTTCGACGGGGACGGGGACAGGGCGCTTGCCGCCTTTGACGGAATGCCGTACGACGGCGACGCCATTTTGCTTGCGCTCGCCACACTGTACCGCATAAAGGGCAAGCTAAGAAAAAAATTCGTGGTCGGAACGCAGCTTTCAAACAGCCGCCTTCAGCGGGAGCTCGCCTTTCAAAACACCGCGCTAATGCGCACGGAAGTGGGCGACAAGCACGTGCTGGACGCGCTTCAAAAAAACGACTGCCTGCTCGGCGGAGAGAAGAGCGGCCACATCCTGATGCTGGACCGCGCAAGCACGGGGGACGGCCTTATCACCGCGCTCAGCCTGCTTGAGGTCAAAAAAACGATAGGCTCCCTTCCACGCTTCACGCCCTACCCCATGCGGGAGTTCAATATCCCTTGCGACGACCCCGCGGGCGAGGTGGCTTCCCCGCGCTTTCAAAAGAAGTTGGCGCTTGCAAAAAAGCTGTACGGGGCAAGCGGCCGCCTCATAGTCCGCCCAAGCGGCACGGAGCCTTATATCCGCGTGGCGTACGAGATGTTTTCGGGCGACGCCGACCTCGCCGCCGAAGAACTGAAAAAGATACTTGAATGACAAAATCGCCTCTTTATATGGCGATTTATGATATATAAACCCTTAATTATGCGCATTTGCGCGCATCGCTTTTGTCAAATCTTATACATTTTGGCGTGGCGTCCCTTTTCACATCATGTGCGTTTAAGTTGGGCGCTTCTTGCCAAATTATCTGCGTTTAAGCAGAGTATTCCGCGCCTAATTATCTGCGTTTGCGCAGCGCGCTTTTCTTCATATTATGTACACTTAAGCGGAGCGTTCCTCTTCAAATCCAGTATGTCGTTCACTTGGTACAGCCCCGCCTCTTTCCCCTCTATAAAGCGCAGCGCGTTTACTGTCCCGCGCGCAAAAAGTTCGGGGCCGAACGCCTCGTGTCTCAAGGCGACGCGCTGAAATCCCGTGTCGAAGATGACCTCGTGCACGCCCGCGCCCTCGCCGAATCTCAGCGAGCTTATGCCTATGTCGCCCGCTCTTCGCCCGCCGCTTCTGTCTCCGCACACTATCCTACCGCCGCCCCGCACGTCGCGTATGGTGTTTGCAAGCATAAGCGCGGTGCCGCTTGGCGCGTCCTCTTTGCCGCCGCGGTGCGCCTCGACGATCTCGACGTCGGCGTACGGAAAAGCCGCCGCCACCTGCCCCGCAAGGGAGGCGAACAGGGATACCCCAAAGGACATGTTGCTGCAAAAGAAGACGGGGATATGCGCGGAGGCCTCCTCTATAGTCCTCTTTTGCCCCTCGCTCTGCCCCGTAGTCGCGATTATAAGCGCGGCGCGGCGATCGAGCGCAAACCTGCAAAGCTCCTCGGTAAGCGAAGGACGTGAGAAGTCCACCACCGCGTCCGCCCCCTCTTTGACGTCGTTTAAGCGGCTATAGTGATTGCAGCCCAAGTTTGCGGGGAGGATGTCCACGCTTGCCGCAAGCCCTATGCCCGCTTCGTCAAACGCGCGCGCGACCGCCCTGCCCATGCGCCCCGCCGCGCCCACAAGAATAACCTTCATAAAAAGCCTCTTGCCAAAATATGCCGCCCTCCCGCAAATATTGACAAAATTTTACAATATAAACAGATTTTTATATTTGCGTTAAACCAATTGCCTTTTGGCGCATAATGTATTATGATTATCTAAAGAATTCTTTAGATAAAGAGGGCGCTTGCTCTTTTGGGGTCTTATGGCAGAAAGAAAGTATTTCAACATCGTAAGGTATATCGCTATCGCCGCTATCGCATGCACGCTTGCCGCGATAATTTTTATGATTGTCGAATCGGCGTTCCCGGGCGACATAAGCGCGGCGGCTTCCGCAAAGTTCACGGGAGATAAAGGCGATACCGTCGTCGTGGACCAAAAGCTGAAGGACGTCCCCACAAAGAGGATCGCGCCCGAAAGCCTGCAGGGCTATATCGGGCAGGACAAGGCCATAACCGTGTACTACTCGCCAAGCGAGGCCACGGACAGGGATATCGAATGGGAAATTGTTGGCAACGACGTCGCTGATCCCGTCTTCACGCTGTCCGATGACGGCGTCGTACACTTTTTGCGCATGGGAAACGCCAACGTGCGCGCCACGCTTAAAAGCGATCCCGAAATAACCGCGACTTGCAACGTCACCTGCTATGGCACGCATCCCGAGAAGATCACTTCGCTTACGCCGAAGGTCTCGACCTTCAAAAGCGGCACCAACTCGCAGTTTTATCTCACCGATCAAGACGGCGAAGACGTCTCCGTCATCCCCTACACCGCAACATATTCGGACGGAGGCGAGCACTTTGTGATCCAGCACAACCAATTGATCGCAAGAAAGCCGGGAACCGCCACGCTCACTCTGTCCCATAAGAGCATGCCTCAGGACATCTCCATGGAAATAACGATAACAGAAAATCCAAACTACGTCCCCATAGAAAAGCTCTCCATCAAGGAGGGGCTGCTTGACGAGGACGGATATTATAACCTTCCCATATACAGCTATTTGTCCGCGAATGAGATCTTTGACGTAACGCCCGCTAACGCCACCTCTACATATGTCAAGCTCAATTCGTCAAGCTCCAGCATACAGGTAATAGTCTTCCGCTTTCAGGCGGTCACGACGGGCGAGGCCACACTGCGCATAACGCCGCTTGTGGACCCATCCAAGGCCATCGACGTGAAGATAAGGGTCTACGTGCCAAAGCCTCAGCAGATCCAGATCATGACCAACAGCGTCACTACCGTGGATTCGCTGACCGACATAAGCGTGTACGGCGACGACTCCTACATAGACCCAAAGGACATCGCCTATACCGTCGTCAAGGGCAAAGCCACCTTCGAAAACGGCAGGTTCAGAGGCAAGAGGCTTGGCAAACTTGTGATTAAAGCCACCTACCTGCCCGACCCCACGCTGACCGCCACCGCGGAGATCGACATCAAGCTGTACACGACGTTCGGGCAATTCATCCGCAAGATCCTCGGCCACTTCACGCTGTTTTGCGTCATAGGCTTCGGGCTTACCTTCGTGTATCTGTTCGGGATAAAGCCGCGCTGGGTCTCCCTGCCGCTCACGCTGTCGTCGGGGCTGCTGCTCGGCATGCTCTCCGAGGGCATCCAGTCCCTCACCAAAGGGCGCTACGCAAGCTGGGTGGACGTGTTTGTGGACGCGACCGGAGCCGCGCTCGGCATGGTCATAGCCTTTGCCGTCTTCGGCCTCATACTGCTTGTAGCCCACCTGTTGGGCAACAAGGGCAAGCTGTGGAACGGCGTAAAAGCGGTCACCTTCCGCACCATGTTCAAGCGCTTCAGTCCCGCGACCGAGCCCGCCGCCGCAACTCCCGACGGAGCAACACAGGAAGTCCCTGTCCCCGACGGCGCAACCATAGACGATCCAGCTCCTGCGGAGAATGTGGCAGCCAACGCCGCCATAAATGACTCGGCTTCGGACGGCGCAACTAAAGGCAGCACATCTTCGGACGGCGCGACCATAAAAAGCGAAACTCCAAACGGCATAGCTCCCGCCGACGTCGCGCTCGCCGCGGATATCGACGGCGAAACAGCCGCGGACAGCTCGATTGCAGACGAAACGCCTGTCGTAGACGACGAAAATTCTTCGGACGGTCAAAACGGATAAAGCCAACGAGCTTTCCTTCAAATTATCCTGAAAAATAAAAGTTAAGGCGCGGCAGATGCCGCGCCTTTGCATATGTTGTTTTATTTATCAGTCCTTTTCGTGCGTCACTTTGTCATAGCTATAGTAGTTCTTCTGCGAGCAATCGAAGGAGCCGTCGCTTTGGACGATTATCCTTGTGCAGCCGCGCTGGTTGTGCTCCTTGTAGATGCCGGGATAGGCAAGATAGTCAACGCTCATGCCATAGGTCAGGCGGATGCCCTTATAGTCTATGGAGAAGTTGTTGTAGTGGTCGTGCCCGCAGAAAGTGCCCTGCATGCCGTGCGTGAGGCCTTCTTCAAACAGCATGTCCGTCTTGTATCCGCAGAAGATGCCGTAGCTTGAAACGCCGTGGCGCTCGGAGGGTGTTTCTCCCATCACGCCAAACTTGTAGGTGACCACGCCGTCCTCTTTGCTTTCGGTGTAGTCCTTGCTTGCCGTAGCGGTAGCGCCCGCCTCCGGGGTCTCGCCGTTGTATTGCTCGCGGACGGCTCTCCACGCCTCGCGGTACTCGACAAGCGGGATGTGGAAGAACGCAAGGTTTTTGACGTATTGGTTGTCGCCGTTGGCTTCTCTAAGTTTGTCCATCTCCTGCTTGTACCAATCCACCTGAGATTGATGGATGTTGTCGTACTTCCACGCGATCCCAAAATAGTCGCCGTCCGTGTAGGAGTGGCTGTCAAGCATGACCAGGGATTGAATGTACTTGCCCTCCGAATTTTTGACGTTGATGATGTGGTTTCCAAAGCCCTTGTCTATCTTGCCGAACTTGTCGTCCTCGTCCGAGAGGCCGCGCTGATACAAGCAATATTTGAAGTTGCTTTTTTCATAATATTCCGTGATGTCCTTGCGGGAATACATGCTGTACGCCTCGGTGTCGTGGTTGCCGAAAGCAAACGTCCAATACACCTGCAAGCTCTCCATCATGTTTGCAAACACCTTGGTCGCGTTAAGATTGTTGAAGGTGCCCGCCTGGAAGGGGACGGGGTATGCGATGTCGCCCGTAACTACCACAAGGTCGGGTTGCTCCTGCCTTATCATGGTCGCGACCGCGTTCATAGCCCACTGGTCCTTGTTCCCCGAAAAACTGCCCGCGCCGATGTGCACGTCGGTAAGCTGCAATATCTTAAACTCTGTCCTGTCTGCGGGAAGCTCAAAGTACGTCCAATCCTCCTCGCCGCGCACGGGGACAAGCTGCTCGTGCTCGGTATATTTGACAGGCTCCATGCTCCTCGCCTGCTTTATCAGCGCCTTTGCGCCCACCGCGTTGCCGATGGCTATGCCCGAGAAGAATATCGCAAGCACAAGCACTATTGCGCCCGTGATGATAAGCGCCTTTATAGTGCGCTTTTTCTTCTGCTCCGGAGTGAGCTTTTTGCGCTCTTTCTTTTTCTTCTTTTTGCCTTCCGCGTAGGAGAGTATGCCCTCTTCCTTGCCCTCTTCTTCGGCTTCGTCTTCAGAGGCTTCTTCCGCCTGCTGCGCGTTTTCGCTCTCTTCTTCCGCCTGCTCGGCCTCGCTAGCCTCGTCCGCCTGCGCGTTTTCTGCCGCCGGAGCCTCCGCCTCTGTTGCGGGCTGCTCCGCCTCGTCGGTTTGGACGGCTGCCTCTTCCGCCGTTTCGGGCGCCAAAGCCTCCTCTTCGCGGATCTCGTCCTTCTTGATGTCTTCGCTCATAATATACTCCCTTATAAGTGATTACTTTAATTATATTATCATATCAAAAAAATATCAAGTGTCATTTTATATGGCCCCCAAGGCGCGCAAAAGTCCCCAAAATCCCTTAGACGCGCAAAAATTTTTATTTTGATAAACTTGTTAATTTAATAAATACCGCGTCGCCACTTTAGAGCGGCGACGTTTTATGAAACCCATGTGCGATTGATAAAAATTGACGTGCGATCTGTATTGAGGCTATGCGCAAAAGTAATTGCGCGCTTTATAAAAGCGGTGTTCTATTGGTATAAAACTTGGTATAAGACAATGCGAGACGCTGCTGCCTTAAGGCCGCCGTCACAAACTCTTGTCCTCTTCGGACGGCTTGAGAAACATTATGCCGCGCGTCTGAACGTCGGCATACGAAAAGGTTTTATGCTCCCCTCCGTCAAGTTTTACGGAAAATACCGCGGGAAAAGCGGCGATGACTTCGCCGTGGAAGAGCGAACTTTTTCCGCGCCCGCCGTTAATTTTTATCAGCACGGGCACGCCTATCAACCTTTTGACTCGCGCTTTTGCGGCGGACAGATCGCGACCAATTTCTCTCATACGCAGATTGTTGCCCGCGGCACGCAATTTTATACCTTCAAGCGCCCGCGCCTCCCGCGCTCGCCAAAAAAACCGCGATGTCTTAATAAAATAGCGCGGCGTTTGTCCTATCTCTCTCTTCAAAACCCGACGAAAATAAAAATGCGCCGTGTGGCTTTGCACATCGCGCGCGTTCGATAAGCCGTAGCTTTTGGAAAGTACCGACAAATGTTTCAGTTTTGCTCCGCTTTTAAGTTTTTGCGTTTAAGCGCTATGATGACGACGGTCACGACGGCAAACAGAGCCAATGCGCATCCGACTATCAGCATGCTTAGGTCGAGAGGGCGCAGGATGAAGGGCTTGACTTTGGCCTCAAACGCCACGCCTGGCAAAAGAGTGGGCGCGCTGACGCCGTATTGCATGCCTATGACGTAGTTGCCCGCCTTTTCCGGCTTAAAGGCAAACGTCCTGCCCTCGGCGGCGAATTGGCCGTTGACGTACCACTTGATTTTAACGTGCGGGTCCATATACGGCTCGCCGACAAATGAAAACACCGTGGTTTCGCCGGTATACAGCACTCCGCTTGTAGGCGCGTTTTTTAAGTCGCGCACGTCCCCCTCGTAGGTCACTTTTGCGTTCCCCGCAAAAAAGGTCAGGTACTCTATGTGCATTTTTTGCTCGCCCCGCACCGCGGACGCATAGCTGAGTTTCGCGACTATCCTGGAGTCTCCGAAGACGGTAGGCGTGAAGGATATCGACCTGCCCTCGCCAAGCGGCGTTTCGTTGCCGTCGCTGTCGATAAGGCTCCATCTTATGGACGAATCGAGGTCGGGGTCAGTCTGCCCGAAAGGGGTCAGCCTTGCGATGAGGGATATCTTGGGCACGCTGCGCGGGTCCGAATAGTATATGCAGTCCGCATAGTCTCCGCTGCCAAGCGCCGCGTCGTGCGAGATGGCGATCCCGGTCGGATCATTGTAGTTCGGCTCCACATCGGCAAGGTCCTGTGTGACAAGAGTCTTCAGGTCAAGCAGGTTTATCTGCGTGCCGTCGTAGGTGACGTTGTCAAACGCAAAGCTCCTCATATATCTCGACAAAATGTGCGGGTCGCACTCCTCTCCTTCCAATCTCAGGCGCAGCTTGAGAAGCGCCGCCGCAAAGGACGCAAACGGAGCCGCCATACTTGTGCCGTCGTCGTTGCTGTAGCCGCTTGCCCCGTAAACTCCCGCCGCGGAATATATCGTATCCGAGGGCGCCGCAATGTCGTACAGCGTGCCGTAGTTCGATCCGTTCCACAGCCTGCCGTTCTTGTCGTAGCCCATCACACCAAACACTCCGTCCAAAGCCGCGGGATAAAACGCGCCGTCTTCGCGCGGAAGGCTCGCCCTTTTGCCGTTGTTGCCCGCCGCCGCCACGATAAAGCTGCTTTCTATCGCGCTGTTGACGGTATATTGCAGCTGCGTGTTGTCCGCCCACGCCGTCGTATCCGCGTACGACCTGCCAAGAGAGAGGTTGATTATGTCCGCGTTCACTTTCGAGTTTGCGCGCCTTATCGCCTCGCTGACGCTCTCTATGGAAAACGCCTCCTGCTGAGTGCCGTCGACGTTCTTTTTTACGCTGGCCTTTATGGGATATATCTTGATGTAGTTTTCAAGCTCGAACTCGTGTATGAGCATGGCGATGACGCCCGCGACATGGTTGCCGTGCTTACCCGAAGACTCGTCGCCGATATCCACTTCTCCGCCCGAATCGGGAACGGTGCTGTTGTCGCCGAGCACCTGCCCGCTTGAGTTTTTAAGCAGCACATCCTTAAAGATCTCGTGATTTACGGTAAGCCCCGTGTCCACTACGGCGATGACGATGGGTTTTGTCGCGTCAAGCTCGCTCTTCCAGCCGTCCACGACTTCCTTCGCGCCGTAGACGTCAAGCGCGTCCCGTCCGTAGTACCAAAGGTCCGCCGCCTCCGTACCGCCATAGACGTCCGCAACATAGGCAAAGTCGTCGGTAACGGCCGCCGGCGCGCCGAAAAGCGCGACGCAAAGCGCAAGCGCCATCACCGCCGCCATAATTATTATCGTCGTCTTAAAAAACTTCTTTGCCATTTGCTCCGTCCACATTCGGCATAAAGCCGACATTCTATCGCGTTGTTTTGATCTTTGTCTCTTCCTTTTGCTTTATGCTTTCGCGCTTATAAGCTCAAGCGAGAAGGCAAGGCGTCTTAAACTTTCCTTCTTGCCCAGCGTCGTCGCCATTTCTATTGCGCCGCCCGGGGTCACAGGCGCGCCCGTAAGCGCCACGCGCATCGCAAACATGACTTGCCCCGCCTTCATCCCCGCCTCTTCGGCGGCAAGGCGTATGCGCTCCTTGACGGCGTCGTCCGTCCAATCGTCGAAGTCCTTCAGCGCGGATATCGCGACTTCCACCGCCCTCTTCGCGACGGAAAGGTCCACCTTCATCTTCTGATGGGTGTACATATTCAGGTCATATTCGCCAAATTCGCCAAGGAACGCGAGCTTTTGCGGGATCTCGGAGAGGATGTCCACGCGCGTCTGCATAAGGGAGGCTATCTCCCGCTTGTTGTAGGGCGCGTCGCCGATCGCCTCGTCTATGAAGGGCAGCGCTACGGTGTAAAATTCGTCCGCGCTCATCGCCTTAAGATACTCGCCGTTTAGCCAGCGCATCTTTTGCTCGTCAAAGATAGAGGCGCTTTTTGATATGCCGTCCGTGTCGAACGCCTCCGTCATCTCCTGCATGGTCATCTTTTCGCGGTTGTCCTTGGGGCACCAGCCCAACAGCGCGATATAGTTGACCACCGCTTCGGGCAGATATCCCTTCTTGATGAAGTCCTCGAAGTTGGCGTCGCCATAGCGCTTGGACAGCTTTCTTGTCGCGTCCTTCATGATAGGCGGCAAGTGCATGTATTTGGGGCGCTGCCAGCCGAACGCGTCGTATATCAGGTTGTATTTGGGCGTGGAGCTTAAATATTCCGTGCCGCGGATGACGTGCGTTATGCCCATAAGGTGGTCGTCTACGACGTTGGCGAAGTTGTAGGTGGGAAGTCCGTCGGATTTCAGCAGCACTCCGTCCTCTATGTCCGCGCTGTCAACGCTGATTTTGCCGAAGACCATATCTTCGTACTCGCTGACAACGCCCTCGGGCACTTTTTGCCTTATCACGTACGGTTCGCCCGCGGCAAGCCTTGTCGCGACCTCTTCCTCGGACAGATAGCGGCAGTGCTTGTCGTAGGTGTGCACGCCGTTTTCGTCCTTGAGGCTCTCAAGCCTCTCCTTGTCGCAAAAACAATAGTACGCTCCGCCGCGCCTCACAAGCTCCTCGGCATACTTTTTGTACAGCGACATGCGCTCCGTCTGCACGTAGGGGCCGTAGCCGCCGTCCTTGTCCGGGCCTTCGTCGTAGGTTATGCCCGCGGTCTCAAGCGTGCGGTAGACCATCTCCACGGCGCCGTCGACTTTGCGCTCCTGATCGGTGTCCTCTATGCGCAGGATAAACTTGCCGCCGTTCTTTTTGGCGAAAAGGTAGGCGTAAAGCCCAGTGCGCAGATTGCCTATGTGCATAAAGCCCGTTGGAGAGGGCGCAAATCTTGTTCTTACAGTTTCACTCATAGTAGAATATTCCGTCCTTGAGAGTAGATTTTGTCTTGATGATGCGGTTCATCCTGCCGTCCTCCTCGAAGGAATAGTAGTCCGAGCCGCAAAATATGAAGTGGTCCAGCAGAGCCACGCCTACGTTGGCGAGGGTGTCGAACAGCGTGTATGTAAGTTCCACGTCCGCCTGCGACGGACTTACCCTGCCGCTTGGATGGTTGTGCGCGAGAAGCACTCCGCTCGCCCTGTTTTTAAGCGCGAAGTCCACTATCGCGCGCACCGTGACCTGCACGGAGTCCCCGCTACCGCTTGAGATTATGTCGCTGGATATTATCTTTTCGTGCGCGTCAAGCGCCGCCACTACAACTTGCTCGTCGGGTATGCCAAACAACTTGTTGCCCATAAAAAGACGCGCCGCCGCCCTGCCCTTAAGCTCCGTCCTTTCGGAAGTCCTGTCGTCGAGATATTGCCTGAATACGCCGGGCAAAGAGCTTAAAAACAACGCCGCATTGTGCGTCATGCCGGGCACCTCCTCAAGGTGCTCCGCGTCGGCGGAGAGCACTCCGGAAAGAGAGCCGAACTCGGCGATCAACCTGTGCGCGATCTCGTTTGTGTCCCTGCGGGGAATAAAACTGTACAGCAGATATTCAAGCACTTCGTGGTTTTGAAGAGATTCCACTCCCTGCTTTTTTATTCTGTCGCGCATTCTCTCGCGATGCCCCTCATGTATTCCCTTGTCTGCCATATCAATTGAAAATCGCGGGATAATCCTTAAACACGCTGTCGTCAAGTTTCACCAGCCTGACCAGCACTTCGAGGGCCTCGTCCGCGTCGCGAAATCCGCACTGCTTGCCGATTATCTTGTACGCGCCGTACGCGTTGAGAAAATCGTACCAAAAATAACATTCGTCCTGAAGCTGAAAAATCTCCAGATAGCTGAAAGATTGATACTTGCTCCAGTTTTTGAGGATGTCTATAAGCGCGGTGACCTCCTCATTGTTGTCATACCTGTCATGAATAAACTTGAGCATGTACTTTTTGACCTCTTTTGAAAAGGTCATCACGCCCTGTTTTGCGTTTTCTATGTCCTTTACGATAAGCGCTATCTCTTTGTCCGCCCCGTACTTTTTAAACAGCTTTTGGCATGTGTAAGCGAATGTGTTGGTCATGCCTAAAGTATATCCCAAAATCTCCCATAAATCAAGCCGTAGACAATAAATAAGTATATTATTAACCCCATTATCCCCAAAATTGCGCCCAACCTATGCCCTTTACAACCTCGAACTCCCCGAAAAGCCCCTGTAACTCAAGCCCGGACAGTGTTACCGTAAATCCGGCGCGTCAAGCGCTATGTTCTTGCGAGGTCAAAAAGATGACGACGGCTTGGAAGAGTGTGTAGGCGAGGCGGGCTTGAAAGGCGGGGTCTACAAGTTTGGCCTCGTCGAGGGGATTGCTTAAAAAGCCGCACTCGGCGATGATGGCGGGATAGTGGCTGCAGCTGAGGATATATTTTTCGGCGCCGAGGGCGGAATATTCGCGCCCGCCGAGCTCGACGTTGATGTCGCGGTTGAGTATTTCCTGGGTCAAGTCGGCAAAATCATGGCTGTTGGGATCTGTGGGGTCGAAGAAGACTTGCGCGCCTCGGCGTGCCGCGGAGGAATAAAAATTCATATGCACGCTTATGACGGCGGCGGGGCGGGCGGAGTTTATGACGTCGCCGCGGTAGAACATATCGGCGCGTTTTTTGTTGTCCTTTATGCCCGGATAGGAGTGCATGGAGTCGTTTGTGCGCGTAAACACGGCCTTAAATCCGCCGCTTTGAAGGTATTCGCCAAGCAGGCGCGCGACTTTCAGGTTGAGGTCGCTCTCTTTTGCCCCGGTGCGCACGCCGATGACTCCGCTGTCCGCGCCGCCGTGTCCCGGGTCTATGACGACGACGGGCGAGCGAGCGCCGTCTTTTATGGCGGAAGCGATGAGGGGCGCGCCCATTGCAAACGCCGCTATGACGACGGCAAGCGCCGCGCACACCGCCCTGAAAGATAAAACTTTGTTGAATTTTTTGTGCATATTGTTAAGCGTTACAATTTATTCATCGCGGTATAAAAATACGGTTTTATCCACCGAGTTATCCACAAAATCGCCTCAAAATGTGGATAAGTCGGTGGAAAACCCCCTCCCGAAGCCGCATGCTTAAGTTGATGAGAGGGGCGTTTGTTTTATGACTGCGCCGCCTGATTTTCTTAAAATCTTGCGCTTTGCGACAATTTTCGTCTATCTAAACGAACGTTATTTTTTTGCGCCTTTCATAACCGCGCCGGGCTCCGCATAAAATTTCGCGAGAGGTGAATTATGACAAGCGTTTCCTTGTGCTCGGGAGTCCCGGTGATAACCGCCGCGGACGGCAAAGAGGTCGGTCGCATAAAAAATGTATATTTTGACAAAATATCCAAAAGTTTTGTATATTTCGGCGTTTCGACGGGCGATGATATGGCGCTGCTCCCCGTAAAGAGCCGCGCCGTAAAAGACGCGGCGATACTTGCATCGGCGGACGAGCTGCTTCCGTTTGACGAGGGTGCGGTCGCGGATTGCGCGGAGGGACTGCTCGGCATGAGGGTATATACTCTTGCGGGAGTTTTTAAGGGCGGTATAGCGGACGCGGCGTTTTCAAGCGACGGCAGGCTTGTCAAGCTTGTCCTTCCCGCCTGCGAGGTCTCCCCGAGCGCCATAGCGACGATTGGCGACGTCGTCCTGATAAAGACAAGCAAGCCAAAGCGCACAAAACTTCCCCGCCCAAAAGAGGACTACCCTGTGACCATTGAGGAGACTGCAATCAACGCTTATCCAAACATAGCGCCTGACGGAGTGGGCGCTTCTTCGGCGGTAGACGGCGGCAGAGCGGGTTCTGCTCCTGCCGTGGCGGTTGACGGAGCGGATGCTACTCCTGCCGTGGCGCTTGGTAGTGTGGGTGTTGTTTCCTCCGCGGTCATTGGCGAGGCGGGCGCCCCTCCCGCCGTGGCGCTTGGCGGAGACGGGCCGCTGTTTTCGCAAGGCGCACTCAACAGGGTGCTCGGCGAAGAGGCGACCTATGCGCCCTACGACCCGCATATGCCTACGCGAGTCATTTGTGATTATGACTTTTTGCTTGGGCGCACTCTCGGCGCGGATCTTTATGCCTATTCGGGCGCACTTCTCGCGAAAAAGGGCGGCCTGATAGACGTAGCTACCGTGGAAAAAGCGCGCGCTCACGGCAAGCTTGTAGACCTCACGCTCAACAGCGTCAAAAAGTCAAACGCGTCTGTTTTATGATATCGCCGCCGCCCCTGAAAAAGCAAATTTTTATGACGTTTTTTCGCGGAAAAATTTTGAGGGTCTGTCTTCTCGCCCTGCTTTTTGTATGCCTTATATGCGCGCTTTGCGCGTGCAATAAAAGCTCGCCTCGCCCCGCCTTTTCCCGCCCGATTTACGACATCAACATGACCTACGACGCCAAAGCGCACACAATAGACGCAAAACAGGAAACGCTTATCCCACTGCCCGAAAAGATGACGGAAGACTACGTTTTGTTCAATCTGTACGCCAACGCGGTGGCGGGAGTTGGCGACGCAATAAGCGTTTCGGAGGTAAAAATCAACAGAAAAAGCGTCGATTTTGAGATTTGCGGCAAAAACAATTGCTTTCTTAAGGCTCCGCTTTTGGGCGCGGATACGCTGTATGATATATGTTTCGAATATTCCGTAAACGTACCCGAAGAGAAGTTGCGCCTCGGCGTGAGCGACGGCGTCGCCTTGCTCTCGTTTTTCTATCCGTCGGCGGCGAGATACGACGGCGGTTGGAGAGAGAATGAATATCTTGAGATAGGCGATCCCTTCATGTCCGATTGCGCGGATTTTTATGTGACCCTGAAAACCTCGCCGTCCCTTGTCGCCGCGGCTTCGGGCGAGGTATCCCCCATGGATGACGAAGACGGCGTCTATGAGATCTGCGCGGAGGGCGTGCGCGATTTTGCGCTTGCGATAGGCGATTTTGAAGTCGCAAAGAAAGATATCCAAGTGGGCGGAAGAGATGTGGCTATAAAATACTTTTACTCGCAGGACGAGGCTTCGGACGCCACGCTTTCAAGAGCGGCGAACGCGGTCGAGATGTTTTCGCAGGCGTTTGGGGATTATCCCTACCCCGCCTTTTCGCTTGTGCAGGCGGATATAGACGGCGGAGGCGGCATGGAATACGGCGCTTTTGCCACGGTCTCGCCGTCCGAAAGAGAAAATTATCTTGACGCGGTCGCCCATGAGGTAGCCCATCAATGGTGGTACGGCGCCGTCGGCAGCGATCAGATAAACAGCGCGTGGCTTGACGAGGGGCTGAGCGAGTTTTGCACATACTATCTGGACTTCCTTGTGGGAGACAGGAAAAAATATGGCGACGCGATAAAGGATATTTCAAGGTCATACTCGGCATTTGCGCAGGATCTGCGCCCCGCGGGCTTCTCGGAAAAGATGGAGCGCCCTCTGTCCTCCTTTCTCACGACGGGAGAGTATGTCGCCGTGGTCTATAAGCAAGGCGCGCTGTTGTTTGATATGATAAGAGGCCTTGTCGGAGACAAAAAGTTTGTCGCGGCAATGCGCGTCTATTTTGAGGATAATAAGTTTGGCTTTGCGGACAAAAACTCGCTTATATCCGCCTTCAAAACACAAGGTTATGATATCTCGCCGATCCTGGCAGCGCGATTATAACGCTTTATCTGCTTCAAACGCCTCGGAAAATATAACCTGCTCAAATATACTCTCTTGAAGTAAAAGGTCGTGTTTTGCCGCATTTTTTGCCCTTATGCCGCTTGCGTTAAGGTCAGACCGCGATGTTCAGATGTGAGGTTATGATGATTTGCAAATTCCGGCAATAAGATTATACCTCTTTGCAAAGTCATGACGATAGGTTGCTTAATTTTGCCGCTCTCAATCGAGGTTTTAAGCCAAATCATTTATTGAAAAAGCAAAAATATAAAAATCTCTTGACAAACGCCGCAAATAGATATTATTATAATCAAGCATTAAATATGCCTGTTTAGCTCAGTCGGTAGAGCATTCGGCTGTTAACCGAAGTGTCGGGGGTCCGAGTCCCTCAACAGGCGCCAAAAACACAACTATCGTCACTTTATGGGACGATAGTTTGTTTTTTATATACGTTTAAGAGGGACTCGAACGGGCGGATCAGCAAACAATCCGGTGAATTGTTTGCCCGCCCCGGCGTGATAGCGCAGTGAACGCAACGTCGTGCGGGACGTGTGTCATCCTCTCGTTCGGGCGGGTCGTAAAGCGCCACACAAGCGGAGCGAGTCCCTCAACAGGCGCCACGAAAAACACGTCGTCTTGCGGCGTGTTTTTTTTGCATAAAGTTATATGTGATCTTTTTGAGATAATTTTCTGTTTTGTAAGTTTGTATTGTGGGCATACCCCTTCGATAACGTTGGATAGAAGGCTATCGGGGTCCCCGCAAAATTGCGTAGCGAGTTTGTGGGGTAATGGATCGGGGTCCCCGCAAAATTGCGTAGCGAGTTTGTGGGGTAATGAATCGGGGTCCCCGCAAAATTGCGTAGCGAGTTTGTGGGGTAATGGATCGGGGTCCCCATAGAAAGGAGCGTAGCGAGTTTTATGGGGCACAGATCCGCCCTCACTGC
>CANQCC010000005.1 GCA_947589635.1 uncultured Clostridia bacterium
TATCGGCGTTTCGTTTCGCGCAAAAGCGCGGAGCGGAGCGCCGTACATAAATAATAATTAAACGGCGTCCTGCCCGAGCGAAAGCGAGGGCGGGACGCCACATAAAATAATATCTCCCGCAAAATGAGCAAAGCGAACTTTGCGGGGGATGAAATATAAGCACATAACCACAAATCAATTCTTTTCGGTGGTGATGGAGATATTGCCGGTGGGAGTGATGGCGAGGGTGATATCGCCGCTCAGGTCGGTGCGGTAGATGGACATACGGCGGGCGTTGAAGCGGGCGAGCGCGGCGGCAGTGGGGTGGCCGTAGGAGTTGCCGGCGCCGACGCTTATGATGGCGTACTCGCAGTCTACGGCGTCGAGGAACTCGTTGCAAGAGGAGGTGGCGCTGCCGTGGTGGGCGACTTTAAGCACGTCGCAGTCGATGCGGCCGATGCGCTCGGCTATCAGGGGCTCGTTGAGGGCGTTGCTGTCGCCGGTGAAGACGACGCGCCTGTTGTTGAAGAGGAGGATGCCTACGGGAGAGACGGCGTTGAGCTCCTCGGCGGAGTTCAGGTGCGTCTGGCGGTAGAAGTCGGCGGTCGGGCAATAGAAAGTGAAGGTATACGAATCGCCGTTGATGACTATGCTGTTTGTGGAGGCATCGGGGTCGACGTTGACGCGGACGGTGCAATTTTCCTCGCTGAGGGCGGCGATAAAGAATTGCGCGTAGGCGTTTGTGCCGACGGTATCGGGGTCGGTAAACAGCGCGAGCTTGTCAGGATCGAGCTTGCTTATCGCCTCCGCATAGGTCGCCGAAGATTGAGTACCGGCGGGCTCGGCGAGGATATTTGGCATAAAGATGTTTCTCACCTCGAAGGCGTAGATTATCTCGTCAAGAAAGGCGACGTGGTCCTGGTCGGTGTGGGTGAGCATGACGTAGTCTATCACGTTGTCATCGCTCAAATTGCGCACGGCGGCGACGGCGCTGTCCGCGTCGAAGCCCTTGGTGCTGCCCATATCGATGATCATATCCTTGCCGTCGGGGAAGGCGATGTAGATCCCGTCGCCCTGCCCTACGTCGATGAAGTGCACGGACAAGGTGCCGTCCGCAAGCGGAGCTTCGTGAAATACGCGCGCCCAAAAGGCGTCCCAGCTGCCCGGGAAGCCGAAGCGGAACACGCAAACGCCGATTATGACAAGCGCAAGCGCTATGGCGACGGCGATGATAAGCGCGCGTCTGCTTTTTGCGGACATATTTGAAAGTCTCATGGCTATATTATATCTTTTCCGCGCGCAAATCGCAACAGGTTGGCAAATTTTTCAGGCGGTAAAGTCCTTTCCCGATCGTTTGCAGGTCGACAAAACCTTTTTCAGGCGCGAAAGTCCTGCTCGTTTGCGGGTTGACAAAACCGACGGGAGTGGTATAATATCTGTGATAAAAAGATTGGAGGAATAAAAAATGATAACCAAGGATATGCTTATAATCGACATTCTCAACCAGGGCGATTCGGAAAAACTTTCCGAGGTGCTTATGCAAAGCGGCATGCATTGCCTGCATTGCGCCCTTGCGCACGGCGAGACGCTTGAAGAGGCGGCTGCGGTGCACGGCATAGACGTGGACAAGCTTGTGGAAGCCCTCAACAACGTCTGCGCGTAAAGTTTAGCGACAAAGCAAAAACGGTTCGACGCATTGCCGGACCGTTTTTTATTAAGTTTTTCGGTTTAGAGCTTCCCAATATAAGTTTTACCGATCATGAACTTTCAAATATGAGTTTTTAGAAAGCACTCAAACATAAGTTTTTCAGAAGCGCACAAATTTGATTTTTTAGCAAGCGGATATGACTTACAAGAGCGCTTGGATACGATTTCAAGTAGGCGCTTTAATATAAGTTATCAGCAAGGAAGCGCTCTTATGAGCGCTTCCTTTTTTACATCTTTTGGGGAGATATCGCTTCCCCGCGCGCTTTTGCACTTGGCAAGGCTCAACTTGCCTTCGCAGGCTTCGCCTTTTGGCGGGCGTTATGCCCGCGGCTTGCCATACTTCGCGCCATTACAATTGCACGCCTATGGATGTCAAGCCCGAAGGCGTGCCGTTGGTTTCGGTGGCAAGGACTTTACCGCCGGAGTCCACGATAGCGGCATATGCCGTAAGTCCGAACGTTACTCTTCTGTCGCCATAGGTCGGCAGCCAGATCTTGTCGGAAGCGGAGGACAACGTGGTACTGAATCTGAACTGGCTGCCTACTGTATCTTGCACGGTCACTGTGCCATAGTACGCAACGGACACCTGCACGGTTCCATCGCCTACCGTAATGTCGACATACGAAGGCAGGGTCTTGCTGCCGGACGTTATAGCCGCCCCAATAGCACTCTTAAAGCCGGCTTTGATCGCGCTTTCAAGAGCCGCGTCCTTCTTGTAGCTGAGCGAGATGGTTATGCGCTCCTGCGAGCCGAGCTGGATGGTCGCCTTGGGATCGTCCTGACTGAGGGTGACTCCATTCGTATCCAGCGAGTAGGTGATGGCGGGCATCGCAAGTATGACGTAGTTGAACGTTGAAGAAACGGAAGTCGACGACGGTGATTCCGACCATGCGAGCTCGCTGAGACTGTTGAGCGTTCTTTTCGCCGGTGTATACGTGTTGAAGGTGACTGTATACGACGTTGCCGGCTTAAGCCCGAAGCGGTAGAACGGGTTGATGTCGAACGGGGTCGTTGCGGTGCTGTTTTCAACCTCCGACGTATATGGGATCTTTGTGTCCTTCGACACTATCTTGTTTGCGACCTTCCTCTGCACGAGGTACGGCATGTCATAGCTGAGCGTGTTGTCACCCGCCGTGAAGTTTGCGGTAACGTACGTCACGCCGCCCTGATAGTCGGGCCTGTACTTGGCGTAGCTGTAAGCAAGCGTGCCTGCCTCCTTGGAGAACGTCAACTCGGTTGCATCAAGCTCGGTGGTCTGTTTGCCCGTTTCCTTGTCGATTGTCGGCGCATAGGTCTTGATCTTCAGCTCGTCTTTCTCCGTCGGTACATTATTTGTGCCGTATGCGTTTATGTAGCTGGTCGGGAGCGTATACGTACTACCGTTATACGCGATGTACCCGGTGGTGGTGATGCTCGTCGTGATGACAATAGGCGTTCTGTTGATGACGTACAGCGTGAACTTGACGCTTGGCGTGCCGAGCAGGTTATTGTCATGGTCGTACTCGCCGTTGGCGTTGATGTATGCCCTAAGGACATACTTGCCGCCCTTAACGCTTACCGTGACGCCGCTGAAGTCCCAAGTGACGGGCACTGCGATATCGTTGCCGGCTACGGTCGTGACCTTGAGTTCTTTGGGCAGGTACCTGTAGTAGCCCAACTCCTCATCGTTGAGCTTGTAGTACGAATTGCCCTTCTTGCCGTAGACGCCGTATGCGTCCTGCTTGTAGGTCGCCTCGCTCTTGTCATAGGAGTATCTGTTCTCCGCGCTGACTGTGCCGCCCGTGCGAGCAAGCCAATTGATGTATGCGCCCGAACTGTCCTTTGCGAGCAAGTCGATGACGAACGCGCCGAGGTCTTTATTGTTGTACTCCCACATTAACATGCTGTCGTCGCCGTTCGTGACGAGCGTGACGGGCTTTTCGTCGTCTATCTTGCCTGTGGCGATCTCGATAGGCACGCTGACCTGCTGCGTGAAGTTGTTGTTGACGGACGAGTCGGACAAAGTCGCGCTGATGTACTTGAGGCCGCCCTCATAGTCGTAAGAGAGCGCTTTGAGATCCCACTCCACGTCAAGCACGTGCTTGATGAGGTAGATGAAGATGTACACATCCTGTCCGTCTTCCGTCTTGTAGGTGCCCGCGCTGCCGTCGTAGGTCACAGGATCCTTATAGCGGACGTAGTTCCTGCCGTTTGCGGTGGGCACATAGAAGAACACGCCGCTTGTCAGGCCATTCTCGCCCTCGGTGAGGACGCCGTTCTGAGTGGTGTTGAAGGTTTCGTCGCCAAGCACAAGGTAGTTGGTATGGCGCTTCAGCCACTCGTCTCTGTACGAGGTCACGCCGTCGGTGGTGTTTCTGCCGTCGTTCCAGTAGCTCTGCGCGGAGATGAACTGTCCGCCCACATAGTAGTTGACCTTATCGTCGTAGGTGTGGGTGAACGGGTTATCATCCTTGTCGTAGACGTTGTCGAAGGTGTACTTATACTCGCCGTAAGACATCTCGTCATACGCGAGGTCGCTGTTTGTGA
This sequence comes from uncultured Clostridia bacterium, assembly GCA_947589635.1. GTDB lineage: Bacteria > Bacillota > Clostridia > Christensenellales > CAG-917 > CAG-475. Next base: position 4,213 of record CANQCC010000005.1, read on the forward strand.
GGGACAGCGCGGACGAGCGCACGATTATGTCGATGGGGATCTCCATAATTCTGGTGCTAACGTTTGCCTCTCCGCTCCAGACGATAAGTTTGGTGTTGACGCCGTTCTCCGACGAGTTGTAGGCGCTTGTCGATGTCAACACGGCGTTGATATCGGGCAAGGACTCGAATGTGACCGTGTACAGCGCGGAGTTGCCGTCCGCGAAGGTCATCCTAATGCGCTTCGGCAGATAGGCTTCATCTGCCCCGATCCTGTACGCGAAGCGGTTGAAGTAGGTTATCGCGGTGGGCAAGCCCGAACGCGTGTAGGTGACTTCGAAGTACCTGCCGTTTTCGGGGCGCTTGCCGTTTTCATAGCTGACGTACGCCTGGACGGGCGCGCTGTAGTCGGTGGTGTCGGTGTACAGCCTTTGCGTGCCGACCTCGAATTCAAACTCCGCCGCGGTGACTTCGCGATTGAGCACGGTCACAGGCACGTTGATGTACTGCTTCGTCATGTAGCAGAAGGTGGGCACAGCCTTAAGGCCGTACTTGGTTACGCAATTGCTCCAGTTCCAGTCATTGCCCTTGAGCTTCTTGGCGTACGCCTCGAAGTCGGACTTCTCCATATATCTGCCAAACAGCAAGCCCTTGAAGCTAAGGCCGTATTTTGCAAACGCGTCGGTCAGTTGCTTCATGCCCTCCGCAGTCGAAATGTTGGCGGGGAGGCCGTACTGTCCTGCCACTTCGGAGTACAGGAAGTATCTGCCCGAAGAGTGCTTGACCGCGATGTTGGCTGCCACCATGAAGTTGCGATTCGACCTGTTTTCGTTGATGAGGGCGTTGACTCCGGACCAATCGAACAAGGCGGTCCTTGTCTGCATCGCGCCGTTGAAGTAGATGTTGACGCCAAGTTCGACAGGATAGTCGGACGCGTTCTTCGTGATGAAGGTGTCCACCACGATGGAGCGCCATCTGTAATCCTGAATGTCGAATATCGTGCTGTCGGCGATGTTTATTCTGACCTTGCCCGTTTCGGTGATGTTGCCGCTGCCGCCCGGATAGGTGTATGTCACATCGACTTCCACGCTGCTGCCGAAGTGCGAGGCGATGCCCTCGTACATCTTCTCAAGCGAGTCATATCCAAGCGCCTTGGGCAGGTCGTAGGTGACGGTGACGTCTGCCGTCGTGCCGTCCGCCGCGACTATCGTCATCTTCGAGCCGGAAGCCTTGAGGTTGTATATGCCGGTGGTGCCGATCTGCTCGCCGAAGGAGGTGAGCGGGCCGAAGGTTATGCCGTTCTCGCTGTCCTGTATCCTTTCGATCGAGTTGCGATTGATGATGATGCTGCTGTTTATCCCGACGCTCTGGCTGTTAGCGGAAACGGTCACTGTGGGAGTGATGGTGACTGCGCTCTCTCCCGCCTGATAGTCGGCGTTATAGGATATGCTTGCCGTCACGGTGTGGTCATGTACATGGACCGTCGCGGACTTGGGCAAGCCGCCAAAGAATTTGGCACTGTCAAGCGTGTAGGTTATTCCCTCAAGCGCGGTGCCGCCGAAGCCATCTATCGTGATGTCGTTGTACAGCTTGAAGGTCTCCTCCCTCTCGAAGGTTTTTGTTCCGTCGCCGCTGCCTATCATGACGTAGAAGGTGCGCTTAAACTCGCCCGCCTTGATTTCGTCCGAGGTGGGTTGCGCGCTGTTTCTCCACTGCACCGCCACTGTCTGAGTGCTTTCGACGCCACTGAACTTCACCGTAGCTTGAGTCGGGAAGGTGAATTTGTTGACAAGCGGATAGTAGGTTTCCTGCTTGCCCACAAGATCGATATCCTCGATGTCGGTGTCGCCGTAGTGCGTCAGGTTGATGCGCGCCTTGTAGGTCGCGGCTATCGATTTGCCGTCATACAAGCGATACTCGCGCTCGATGTAGAAGACTTTTTCGTCGTCGCTCTTCTTGACCTCGCCGGAAGTCGGCTGATTGGCGTTGGGCCACGTGATGTCCTGATTGCCTATCGGACGAGCATTATCGGAACTTGCGCCGACCTTCACTTCTGTTGCCGTATTGGGCAAGCCCCATGCCTCGTAGACGTCATATTCAAGCGTGAGGATGTCGCCAGTTGCCGCGCTGCCGCCTATTCTGCCACTGCTGTAGGTCGTGCCGTTCTTATTGTTTGTCTTACCTGCCTGCGGGACGTAGCTTGGCATCTTGACGTTGACGTTGAACGTCTTGTCGCCCACATACGCGGTGACGTATTTGTTCAGACCGTCCACGGTGGGATTGCCGAGCGAGCTGATATCCCACATGTAGACGTAGGTTATAAACGGAGCGTACAAGTCGATATACTCGCCATTCTCCTGCTTGTGCGTCGCTTTGTCGGGAGAGGTCATTTCATATTTGCCCGTACTCTCGTCATAGTAATATCCTCTGTCGCGGCTTGGCAGCTTGACGGAGCCCTTCTTAGGCGTTACAAGCACCTTGACCACGCCGGGCTTACTCAAGTCGCCGAAGAGGTTGTTGGCATTTCTCGGGACGAAGAAGTTGTTCGGGGCAGTCACATAATCCAGGGAGTCTACTTCGTAGTCATCAAGCGTGTATGCCGTCGTCTCAGTAGCTTCGCCCTTGCTCGCGTCATAGAACTTCAGGCCCGCTTCAATGTCGAGGTCCATCATGTCGACGCTCAACGTCAGCGGGAAGGTCTGCGGCACCATATTGCCGTTTCCGTCCTTCACCTGTCCGACTGCGGTCTTGCCGACATACGCCTTCGCGTCCACATAGGCGGTCACGGTGTTGCTGTTGGCCTGCCACAGATACTTTATTTCTTTCTCCCTGTTTCTGTCGCTGAACAGCCGCAGCGTGGTCCAATCGGGCGTAACCTCATGCTTTACTTCCTTGCTGCCGACGTTGTACGTGATTTCGATGGTCTCATGATCGTACATCCACACGGGGTTGAAGGTGTCGACGTGAGGAATGGTGATGGAGATGTCGCCTGTTTCGACCTTGGCGACCTCTATCGGCACATAGATGACCTGCGTGCCGCTATAATCCGTACCTATGGTGAGCTTCGCGTAAATCGGCCTTGTCAGGCTGTTCGCGTAGCCGTTGTAGGTGAGGTCGTCCTTGGTGAGTCTGACTCCGTTGAGGCCGACGTTAACCGCGTCCACATAGCCGCCCGTCCTCGAGTTGTAGAACAGCGGCGCTTCGACTTTCAGCGGGTTGTTCTCTTTAAGATCGGGCCTGTAGGTGACGGTACGGGACACGCCGTTATGGTCGACGATGGTGATGGAGTCATTGGCGTCAGTGATGGAGTCATTGGCGTCAAACAAGTTGTCACTTGTTATCATGTCCGCCTTGTACGGGTCGAAGGTTACCTTGGTGGTGACCTTGTCCACGCGGTAGTCGTTCATGACAATGCGCACCGTGATGGCGTTGCCCAGATATCCATTCTCGTCGGGAGCGCCGTCGCCCACAAAGCCGTAGGTCCTTTCCACGCCAAGCGCGCCCGTGCTCTCCTCTATGGGGACGGGTTTGAACCTGTCTGCGCCAACATAGGCGGTCACTTTGACGTCGAAGCCCATGTAGAATTGCGTGCTGCCGTTCGCGTCTTTAAGCCTTGCAAGCTGCGCCTCGAGCGCCGCAAGATCCCAGGTGAGGTTGTATTTACCTGCAAAATCAAACGTTTTGCCGTTTCTCGAGCCGTCTTCGAATACTCCCGCGGCCTGAGTGAAGTTGGTCGTGATGAAAGTCGCAAGTTCCTTGCTGTCAGCGGTGAGCTGCATCGGGTCGATGTTGATGACAAGCTGGTCGCCCTTCTTCTTTATGCCGCTGAGCGTAAATCCTGCCCACTGCTTGGCGCTTTCGCCGTTGGCAAGAGAATTGTTTGTATTGCCGATATCCGTGATGTGGTTTATCGCATACGCCGCGACCTTGATATTGGCAGTGCCGTGCGCGGTGTCGCTGAGGCCCCATTGATAGCTGTAGCCGACGTCTATCGAGGTGGTGTCCCAATCGTAGGTGAAGTCTTCATAGTCCCAGCTTATCGTGCCGGCGGGGAAATCCTTACCCGTAGGCAGTTTGTTTGTGTCAAGGATGTAATACTTCACGCCCGCGATGGTCGTGGTGCTACCCTCGGTGCATGCGGCCTTATAGGCGGGATAGCGCTTATAGCGCGTCGCGCCGTTTACCACCACGTCCGTACCCGTATAGGTGTCGGGGACAGTCTCATAACTTGAGCCGCTCTTCTTCAGCGCATACAGCATGTTGCCGTCCTCGTCCGTGAGATAGGTGCCAAGCGTGATGGAGCTGGGAGTTACATTTTTACCGTTGAAGGTCATCTTCACCAGGTCGGGCAAAGTCGCGTTATATTTACCTCCGGTGGAGTCGACGTCGATATCGAGGCTCTTCGTGGTCCAGCCTGATCCCTTTTCCCAGGCTTGCAATCCATTCTCCTCGGTACTCACGGACATAGCGTTGGTGACGTACACGGGTATCTTGTACATGACCACGTTGAGCACGTAGCCGTATACATAGCCCGCCAGCCACTTGTTTGTCTTGACGTTCGCGGGAGGAATGTAATTGACGGAGGAGGCGTCCCAGACGATGTGCGTGCCCTCCGCAGAGGGGCTGCCGGAGACATAGGACGGGCTGCCGCCTGCGCCTATGCCGATCTGAGCGTTTGCCAATTGCGGGAACAGCGTACTGTCAAAGAACGTCGCGTCGGTAAGCTCAACCTCTTTATTTCTTGATGTGCTGCTGTATACAAGCTGGCCGTAACGCCTTGCGGGATCGGTTATATCGATGCGCGTCGGAGGTAATACCTGGTCCTGGTCGCTTATCTTCGAAGCGCTATCCGCGCTGTCGAAGGACAACATGTCGTCTGTGGAGCCCGCGCCGTCCGTGGTGATGCCTCTTGGGTTGATGCGGAGCATCCAGAAGTCCCACGCACTGTTAATGTTTGTCGTCGTGCCTGTATCCGCGCCGCCGCTGTCTTTGCGATAGAACACCTTGGGCTTCGCGTCTGTTTTATTACCTTCAAATAATGTTGTTTCCTTCGCCGCGTTATACGTCATACCCTCGGCGCTGGAGTCCCTCTTCTGTCCGTTGACCATGACCTCTATCGCCTGGATGCCGGGACGCATGGAATAGTCGCTGGTAAGTCCATACTCCGTCTCGAGCGGGTTGATGTCGATGTAGATGTTGATGTTGGGGTCGATAGATCCGGTCGCGAACGGAATGGGCAGTATCCCCGCGATAAGTTCGGAGATGTCGGATAACGCGCTACTCGCCACTGTACCCAGTCCAACAGCTAGGCCCCAAACAGCTGAGCCTGCAAACTGAACTGTCTTGAGCAACCATTTAAGAAGCGTTACGGGGATAGACCTGACAAACGGCTCGAGGAAATTTATCCTCTCGTCCGTCGTATGTTCCGGTCCGCACAGATCCTTCAGGTTGTTCATTATTGCTGTGATTTGACCTGAGGAGATCCCTTCCGTGTCGGAGTTATAGCCGTTTGCTTTGGGCGATGTTCCATTCGGTAACAGAGCGCTGGTGGTGAAGCCGCCGCGGGTTGTCGAACCTGCAAAGCCCCAATCTTCATTGTTGAACGCCAATGTCGCGTTGATAAAGAATGGCTCGGAGATGCCGTCTATCGTGTCCTTCATCAGGTTAAGAAGCACGGTATACACCATTATCAGCAACTCGTTGAAGGGGTCTTTGTTTAGCGTAATCGAAAGCCTCAGCTTGCTCCTGCCGTTTTCCCCAAAGGCGGACATGTCATATCCGTAGGGGCGATAGTTGGTCGTCGTGGCGTCAAACAAGCCCACCTCCAACTTCTGGACAAGCCCGGTCATGTCGGGAGTGTAGCTCCAGGCGCCGGTGGTATTATCTTGTTGGAGGCTTGAGGCGGAGGGATAGGCATAGGTCGCGTTGTCGCCGTCCTCGCCGCTGACAAGGCTTAACAGCTTGCCCGTATCTTTGTTTATCATCCCGCCTAAATCAAGAGGCGCTATTCTCTCGACAAGCCAGGAAGCAAAACTTCCTCCGAGGTTGAAGCCTTGATCCGACAGCCACAAGTTATTTGCGGCAAAGACGACTTGAACGCTTGCATCGTTGTTGAGCCTTGAATCATCTGCCTTTAATTTCTGTAATCCCGCCACTATATGCAAGCCGTCGCCTACCTTGCTGTTCATGCCTTTCTCATTCTTCTTTTGCGTCGTAAGTCTAATATCCGAGGTCACCAAGTTGGCTACTGCATAGGGTTTGACATTGCCTACATCGCTGTATGTGACGTCCCAGGTGTGCGAGCGCACGCTCAACACGAGGTTGGCGTTGAGGCCGTCTAGCACGTTCTGGATGAGGGCGCTTGTGCCCGAAGTGTTGCTGAGGGTAAGTCCCGCATAGCCCGTGGAGACCTCGTTTATCAAGTCTTGGACGTTGAACAGACCCGCGGACGAGCTGCTGCCGCCCTCTATCATGCCAAGTTTGAAGGTGTTGATGTCAATGCCAAGCGAGGTGCTGTGCTCGTCAAGTATGCTCTCCACCGAGATGGACTGGATGCCCTTGTTGTTTGTCATGATGGCAAGCGACAGGGACTGGATGGGAGGCATGTCTACGCCCAGGCCCTCAAACAGGCTGCCGATAAGCATGGATATCATCGACTTGTCCACGTTCACCGCCAAGCGCCCGTTCTCTATGTCGAGCGTGAGGTAAAGCGCGCCGGTCGTATCGTTGCCCGCCGCTGCGTTGCCGTCCGCGGACGTCGCGGAGGCCTTAAGCTCCCTTTGCTGCTGCGCATAGGCGGCGTCATTTGCCACCGCCACTTCGGACGTGGACGCGGTCTGCGAATACGGCTTTGCGCCAAGCAGGCCCGAAAGCCCCTGGAACTTGATCTTGCCAAGCCCAAGCTCGCTCAAATCAAGATAGATCGCGTCGTTGAATATCTTGTTGGAGCCCGAAGTCGTCGGATCGTGATATTGAATGTTTCCGGAGCTGTCGATCTGCGAGGAGCCAAGATAGTATATCTTTGCAATTTGCTTGTTGACAGGCGCGCCCGCGCTCAACGTGATGACAAGGTCGCTGTTGAGTATGCCGCCTATGCCGTTGACGATGATGCTAAGCAGGTTGATCTCCGCCTGCAGGCTGAGAGACAGCGTAAGCGTGCCGTTGGGCAGCAACAGCGCCATGGACGTGGGCACAAACTTGTAATAAGTTTTGCCCTCTGCATACTCATACACCTGCTTGTACTCGCCGTCCGAAGTAAGTTCATACTTCTTGCCCTTATACTCGTTAAACTCGGCCTCGTCCTTGATCGCCTCGTAGGTGCCAAGTATGCTTGTGCCGTCAAGCAATGTGCCAAGCAGATCCTCCGCCCAGCCCATGAAGGATGTTGCATAGCTGGATGTGGCGTCTGAGCTGTATGTTGAGGTGGCCGAGTTGCCCGTCAGCGTCAGATCCATAGCAAGGTCAAGCGATATCGTGGGCCAATTGAGCTTTGCCATTATCGCGTCTATGTCCGCGTTGAGGCCGCCGCCATCTATCGCGCCAACAAGCATGTCGCTGAGGTCAAGATCGCCAAGAGACGTGAAGCCGTCGGTGAGGTTCACATACCAATTTCTTGCCTTCTTGTCCGTCGTGTCATCGGCAGATATATTTCTGAAGATGGCGCCGGAGCCGAATTGCTTCGTCGCGTCAATGGGGTTCATGTCGAGCGCCAGATACAAGGTCTCGCCCATCTTGAGGTTGATGCTGAACTTGGCGGCGCCGCTCTGAGTAGCGTCTGCGGAGATCAGCAGGTCGCCAAGGTCGTCGGGCAGCAGATTCTGCGAGAAGTCTTCGCCGCGGATCTGCTTTATCTTCTTGTAGATCGCGTTGATTATTTCAATATTCAGCTGCAGCAACAGCTTTTGCGGGGTCACCGCGATAAGCAGGTAGGCAAAGTCGCGACGGAGCTGTTCAAGCTGAGTCACTTCCGCCTTTGCCGACGTAAGCGCGTCCTCCGCCGAGGAGCCGTTTGTCATGCCCGCCAACAGGTCGCCTACGCTGGAGCCGAGCTTTGCCACGACCGCCGCGAATATCGCCTCCATGCCGATGTTGCCGATGGATATCTTGGCTGCGTCGCCAAGCAGGCCGCTCAGGTCAAGATACAGCGAATCGTCCGAGATGGCGATGGCAATTATCGTCTCGTTCACGCCATCCGCGGGATGTCTGACAATGCCAAGATACACCTCAAGCGTGTTGGACGCCACGTCTATGTGCGCCCTGATGTCAAGGGTCATGTATACGCCGTCGTCTCTGCCAAGCGCGTTCGTTATGCGCAATTGCAACATGCTGCCCGAAAGCGCTCCGCCTATGCCGCCGCCTTCTTCAGCCTCGTCGCTCGGGGCAAGCAGCCCAAGGATGAGGTCAAGCATTTCGCTTAGGTCAACCACGTTGCTGCCCGGCTTGCCCGCGCCGTAAAGGGAGATGTCAAGGCTCATCGCAAGGGTAAGATTTGCCCTCTGCATCGTGACAAACGGATTGCCTACCTTCTTGCCGCCCTGCATGACATATTCGCCCTTGCTGTCCACAAGGTAGCTGCTGCCGTCGTCTTCGGTCTTTACGCCCGCCACGTCTTCAAGCCCCATGCTGTCGCCTATGCGCTTGTAGATGGTGCTCTCGGGCATGCTGAACGGCTTGCCTACGCGGCCGTACAGGTCTTTGATGTGCACGCCGATATAGAAGTCGCCAAGCTTGATGTAATCGCCGCTGCCGCCCTCTGCAAGCGTGAACGCGCCGTCCTCGCCGTTTATGTACTTGGCGGGATCGAAGTTGTAGGTGTCGCCCGCCCAGTCGGGATATGCGTAGCTCTTAAGCGCGTACTCGTCGCTCATGACAAGCACATAGTGCTCGCCCTCGGATATGTCGCAATCCTCCGTATGCAGCGTGTATGTACCCGTATCCTCGTTATAGTGATAGTAGTTGCGCAGGTCTTCCGTGGTCGTGGGCATATCCTTCGCTTTCTCGCCCTGCGCCGGCGTGAGACGAGAGCCATTCTTGCCGTACTCCGCATTGTAATCGTCCACCGTCATGAAGTACTCCTGCCCCGCCATGAAGCCGAAGTCCAGGTCAAGAGAGGGATGCTCGCCATACAGATTCAGCGTTATGCCGCTTGCCTCCGCGCCCTTGTTCACTTGCAGCTTGGGCAGGAAGCCGACGACTTCGCTTAACACTTCGTTGTCGGAATCCACAAGCATCGAGATGAGGTCCGCAAGCAGATTTTCATTCATGCCGATAAGCAGATAGTCGTTTGCCACGCGCAATTTGCCTATTATCGCGTTGATTATGCCAAATATGCTTTCGGGAAGTATTCCCGTATTCACGTCGTCGCCGGGAGCCGCCGCGTCTCCGTCCGCCGAAACAAGCGCGCCCGCAAACGCTGTGGAGCCGTCGCCCATAAGCGAGGTCAGATCGAAGCTGTCTATCGCGCCGTAGGAGAAGAAGTCGCCAAGTCCCACTATCCTGCCAAATTCGCTGAAGTCGACCTTCAGATTGAGGCAGCCCTTGTCGTCGATGTTGGCGTACATGTACACCTTCGCCACCTCGTTGCCGTGGAAGTTGGTGTTGTAGGCGACTTCAAGGTACACCTCCGCGCCGCTGAGCGCGCCGAGGATAGTGCCGCCCTTGGACATATAGTTTATCAGACTGCCCACAGACAACTTCGCCTTGAGGTCGATGTCAAAGCCTATCGTGCTTCTGAAAGGCTTGTTGGGATCGGTTTCTCCGCCCGGATTGAGCGCGGGATCGTTCGTCGTCAACGAAGTCACCATGAACATCAGATAATCCGCAATATCGCTGCCGATGAAGTTTCTCATCTGATATGTCCAGTTGATGATGTCGTCAAGCCTCATCTCTATGGTCAAAGTCGCGCCGACTTCCACGCTGCCCATGTTTTCAAACAGCGAGTTGATGTTAAACTCCACCTTGTCGTCCAGCACCTTGCTGATGTCAAGATCAAGCGCCTTGGAGAAGTTGGTGAAGTTCTGCACGTTCTTATACGCGGGCAGTTCGGGCAGAATGTAATCCGCCTCGTCCATGCTCGTGACGTTGTCGCCGTCAAAGTCCACCGCGATATACGTCTTGCCGTCGCTTGTCGTAAACGTATTTTTGCTTGCAAGCAACTCTTTCAGCTTGTTCGGGATCTCTCTCGCCAGCGCGTCGCTGAGATAACGAGTGTGCGCCTCTATGGCGGCGCTCATGCCATCCTTTATAAACGCGTCAAGCTCGTCATAGCTTACGTATTGCAGGCTGCCCTGCTCCTGAGTGAAGCCAAGCAGATCGTACTTGGAGACCTCTATCGCCGTCTTCGCGTCGTTGCGCTTGTAGATGATAAGTACGCCGGTGTATTCCTTGAACGCCTTTGTGCCCACTATCTCGCGATACAGGTTGGACTTGAGGCCGAGCACGGAGCCGAGCTGTACGGTCTTGCCGTCATTTATCGTCCAGACGACGTCCGTATAGGTGTTGTTCTTGTACGGCGAGCCAAACGCCCAACGACGCTCGCTGACTATAGGAGTCATCTGCGTGTCAGTCTTCACATATCTCTGCTTGGGACCGTTGTAGGGCGCGTAGTCGCCGCCAGCGCCTTCCGCGGAGGTAATATAGCCGTCGGCGCCAAGTTTGTACGCGCCATTGCCTTCGCCTACATAGTAGAACTCGTGATAGGCATACTTCTGCCCGTCATAGCCCTCTTCCGCAAGCGCATAGCCGCCGTCTTCAAGTTTCTTGTACGCGCCGTCTTCGGACGCATAATATTGCTTCTCCAGCTTGATATAATCCTTGGCGTCGAAGTTCTTGCCGTAGGTGCCGAAGTCGCCCGCATAGAAGTTTGCATAGTAGAAGATATCCTTGCTGCCCACCTGGCTTGCTCTCAGATCGGAGTCAAGACCGAAGGAGATCGAGGAGCTGTTGTCCTTGCCGTTGAGGCCCTCTATCTTAAGCCCAAGGTCAAGCATCGGCTTCGTGCCTTCGTCGTTGAACAGCAGCGCGCCTATCGTCAGGTCGTAAGGATTGAGATTTTGTTTGACGTATATCTTCAGGTTGGGCAAAATGCTGCCGATCGTGCTTCCGGGAGACAGCTCGCCGATGAGGGCGGACAGCAAGCCCGAAGTCACGTTCACCGCAAACGCGCCCGTGAAGATGTTGATGTAAAGCGACGTCTCGTCTGCCTTCTGACCGTCGTGATAATAGTCTTCGGGAGCCGCCGCAACAAGCGCGTCGCTGCTTGTGCCGCCGATAAGCCCGCCGACTTTGTCGTTGACAAGCTCTTCAAGCGTGTACTCTCTGAGGTCGACATAGAACTTGCCTTCCTCGCCGAGCAGCCACTCGAAGTCCACATACAGACCCGCCATGCCCGTGTCGACGTCGTTGTTGTAATAAAGCCCTATGAAGTGCGTCAGGGAGCCGTCGAGAAGTTGCTCCTCGCTGTAGTTCTTGCGAGTATCCTCGTCGACGTATCTGTCGTCAAACTCTTCCGTCCCGGGGTTGGAGATCTTGTCGTTTTGCTCGCCCCAGACGTCTATCGCCACGTCAAGGTCGCGCACGATCAGCTTGAGAGGCATTATGCTTATCTCGAAGCTGAGATTGAGACGTATGGAGAAGTACAGCACAAGCGTTTCGTTGTGATCCACCTCGAATACGCCGCTGAGCGAGCCGACTATGCCGCCGATGACGTTGCCGAGCTGCTCGCTGAGCTGATAGAACTCGTCATCGCCGCCCGTCGTCGGATTCATCCACACATACAGGTTGGTCTTGTCGTACGTGCCCGCCACAAGTTGCGCGATCTCGTCCGCGCTAAGTTTGACGTAGTCGCCGTGGAACTTCTTGTACGCATAGTCCTTGTACGCGGCGACGTCCACGCTGTCCTCAAGCGGATGCATGGACTTGTACACCTGCTCGTAATCGCTGTAGACAAAGAATATCTTGCCCGCGTTCAGATACAGGCTGCCTTGCAGCGCAAGCGACAGAGCGAAGATCTCGTCCACATGGATGTAATCCTTGTAGGCGTAACCGTCGTACTTCTCGTCGTTGAAGTCGGGCTGCGGGATGGACGTGCGCTGTCTCACGCGGACGGAATATTCGTCCGGATGCTCGGAATAATACGCGATCTCGTCCTCTTTCACGGCGCGCTTTGACTTGGCGGTGTAGTTGTTGTGACGATACATGTACACGCGCTGCAGCTGTGCGTAAGTCGTGCCGACATACACGTAGTATTGCGTGTTGTTGGTGATTATGTCCACAAGGTAGTCGGGCAGCGCCGCGACAGAATCCGCCGCGCGCTTATATTCCGCCCTGCCGTCTTCCTCGTTGACGGTCATGAGGTACAAAGTCTCGCTGTTTATCGGATAATACTCGTTTTGATACTCGTAATATCTGGGATTATCGTTATACTTTTCGGGATCGAACGTCGCCTGATCCTCGCCGTCTTTGACCGTATAGTAGTCCTCTATCCACTTGTAGGCGCCGTCACTTTCCTTGTCCTCGCTGGAGTAGTACTCGCGCACGTCGTCGATATACCAATACTCGGACGGGACCGCAAGCGCATTTGCCGCTTCAGAGTCGCCGGACTGATAATTGAACTGGATCGCGCCAAATTCCGGGAAGTCGATGGCAAGCGAGATGAGGTCGTTCCACAAATACAGGTCGAGCTGCAGGAAGGGGTTGCGCTCCTCAAGCAGATCCACGCAGTACAGATCCGTCATGGGCTTGTACCACGCCACTTCGTTGTGCAGATCGTCATAGATTGTGACCTTTTCGTCCACCTCTTCGTCTTTGGTCGAGGCGACGTACAGTCTGGGCGCGTTGATAAACATGCCCGCAAGAACAGTATCGGCTTCCGCACGGGCAAGCTGACCTCTGTTGGCTCTTGCATACTCCACAAAGTTGTTGCTGAGCAAGCCGTTGTCGCTCCTAAGCCTTATGTATGTGGTCACGGAGTTGACGTTATAATAGTATGCGCTGCCTTCCATGACCGCCTTATCCATGGCGTCGCGATCGGACTTGACAAGGTCGGTGCGCAGGATGTACGCGCCCGTATTCTCGTCGATATAGTATGTGCCGATGCCCTTTTCGACCTTTTCTATCGCAAAGCGCGTGTTGGATGTATTAAGCAAAGCCTCAACTTCGCTCTTTATCTCGAGGCGTTTTGCGGTGTCGCTCAACGCGTCTTGATATTCTGCGGCCTTTTGCGCGATGAAACTGTCATAATCCACGTACGTCGAAAGCGTGCCGTCCGTGAAGAGAGTCAGCGAGGACGCGTTTACAAACGGATCGCTGAATGTGATGGCGGAGTCTTCGTCCATTAGCAACTGAAGCACTCTGTTGATGATGTCGGGTTGCAGCAGTATGCGCACGAACCTGTTGGAGATCATCAGGCTGTCCACAAACATTCTGATGTAGCCCGTGACCACGTCGTCCTTCAGCAGCGGGAACAGCTTGTCCGCGGAGGAAGAAGCGTCCTCGTCCGCAGTCTGCATAGTGACTTCCGCCGCCGCCATAGCCTCGCTGCCCTTATCGTCGTCGGAGCCGAACAGGCCTTCAAACAGGTCGCGAATAAGCGCGCTGTTGACGTAAATGCTCGGCATATTGAAGTAACTCAAGTCGATATACACGCCGCCCATCGAGCGCTTGAACTTGCCGTCCGGGTTGGGATAGTAGTAGCTTGAATCGTAGGTGTATCTCTTGCCCGCGAACGAGTCGAGGTCCTCTATCGGCGCGTATGTGCCGTCGTCGTTGCGGTAATACTTGCCGAATTTTGCTTCATAGTAGTTGTCGTATCTGTCTTCGGGCTTTACATAGTTTTCGTCTTCGGGGTCTAACTCGCCGTTTTCTTCACTCAGCAGCGTGAAGTCGCCCGTAGCCATATAGATGCCCACAAAGTCGTGATATTCCGTCTCGCCTCTGCCCCTCGTCTGGACGACAAGTTTGAGGTTGATGAAGCTTGCTATGTCGTCAAGCAGCCCCATCATTCCGCCAAGGCCGCCTTCCGTCGCGTCGCTGCTGAGCAGGCGCTTGATGAGGTCTATTATGTCGGAGAGGGTCATATCCCCGTCCTGGTTGCCTATCGAGAAGTCGGGATTTGCGCGCAGATAGTTGATAAGCGCCATTGTTTGCACTTCGCCCTGCATCAACAATCTGATTTCGCGCGCCACGTCGCCGCCGTCGTCCGCCTGCGCCATTATCTTAAGGATGTCTTCGCCTTCAAGATTGGGCAGGAAGTACAGCAAGACTTCGGTAAGGTCTATCTCGCCGTTCTCGCCCGACTTGAACAGAGTGCCGATGTTTACCGTCTCGTTTATCGTGATGTGGTCAAGGTCGCCAAAGTCGGTGTAATCGTCAAGATCGTCGCCGGAGAGCGTGTAGTCCTTATAGTTTGTGAACTCCAAGTCAAGGTCGCGCACCGCAAGCAACAGATCCATCTGCATGTCGTAGGCGCCGCCGTCGTTGGTGTACGCCTCGTTTGCCGTAGCGCCCGGGACGAGCTTGTAAATTATCTCGCCTTCTTCTATCTTGATGTCCTCTGTAGACGGGTTCTCCACTCCGTCCGCGGAAGACTCCAGCAGCTGATACAGGTACAGGCCCTTGAAGGTCTGATATGCAACCTTATAACGCGCGTAACGCGCGGCCGCGGGGATCTCGGTCTCGTTGGACTTGATGGCGCGGAAGTAGTTGCCGCCTTCGGGCTTAATATAGCCGCCGTTATTATCCTGCCTGAACACATAGTAGTTTGCTGTGCCGTTTTCTATATCGGTCGCGACGACCTGTTCCTCCGCGGTCATTTCCGCATACAGCTTGTCGGGGCCGGAGGAGACCGCAGCCTGGTTGAATCTGCTGCCTTCGAGGCCAAGCGAAGCCTTCGCCTCGAGGTCTATGCCGTCTCTGACGTCAAGTTGCAATTGCAATGAGCCGTTGATCTCTTCATAGAACAGCTCTCTCAGCGTGAAGCCTAAACTTTCGGTGACGCTGTCGGGGAACATGTTGATGATGACGTCAAACAGCATGTCGCCGATCATTATCGTAAGCAACTTCTCGTTGAAGAGGATGGCGAGGCCGAGGTTCTTGTCCGAGATGTCCACGGAGCCGTTGCCGTCCGAATTTGTGCCGTCCGCAACAAGCGCGTCTTCGTCGGAATCCGTGCCGTAGCCGCCCGCCGTGAACAGCGAAGCGCCGTTGCTTGTGGAGCCCAACAATTGTCCGAGAGCTTGCACGATCTTGGTAAGAGGCATATCGCTTATGCTCATCTTGGGCAGGTTGAAAATTTCGGACGCGTCAAGATATATCGTCTGATTTACATAGTACAGACCAAGCACAAGAGGCTCGTAGCCCGTTTCGGATACGCTTACGATCTCCATCTTAAGTTCGGAGGCGTCGATGTCCGCAAGGTCAAGTATCATGTTGAGGTCAAGCCTGAAGTGCGCCTCGCTGGAGCCTCTCGACGTGGACGGCATCTCAAGGTCTATGCCCACAAGGTTGCCCACGATCGGGGTGAGCAGCGCGCCGAAGTCAAGTTTGCCCTCGTTTATGCCAAGCGCCAGCTCGACCGAGAAACCAAGCGTGACTATCGTATCCGTGAAGGGGTTCACGGGTCTGTCAAAGTTGTTTATCGTGTTTTCTGCGATAAGTTGTTCGCGATACTTTTCAAATTCCGCCGCGGTATAGCCGTACTCCACGTGATTTACCGTGAACGAGTGCGTCTTCTGGTCGCGGATGTATTCGGGCAGCAGCGACACGTCTGCGCCTACGCCCAACTCAAGCTCGCCAAACTTCATGCCCATGCTGAGCACGCCAGTCGTGATGTCAAGCCCTACCCACATCTTGTTGATGGCGGTATAGCTGTTGATCGTGCGGTAATATTTGCCGTTCGGATCTTTATAATAGCCGTATTTGCGCTCCGCAAGCTGAGTGACGGTCTGATACACGCCGTTTATCAGCACATAGCTTGAAAGCGCATGGTCGACGTCGTTGAGGTACATGGTCGTGACCTTATAGTCGTCGCCCACCTTGACGTACAGTTTGTGCTGTCTGAGGCTTACGTACGAGCCGTCCGGGAGCTGTCCGTACAGATTGGTGACGGAATTTATCTCGCGGGCCTTAGTGACAAACGCTATCTTGTAGTAAGCGGAATATTCGGACGAGAACACATAGAACTCTTTGTCGGGGCTGTATGCATCCGTAGAAAGCGAGTATACGACATCGCCGCCGTCTTCTGGTCTGGACGCGGTATAAAGCTCGGTATATTCCTTATCGAGGAAGATGTACTCGTCGGGCGCGCCCTCCTCCGATATCTTCGCCGCATAGTAATCGTATGCCGTTGTATATTCGTCGTACGTCACCTCTTCGGCGTAGCTGTAGCGGAAATCTTTGTATATGCCGTCCTCCGCCGTAAACTTTGTCTTCTCCTCTTCGGGCAGATTTTCGATCAGCCCGTACACGTTTTGTCCGTGCTCGAGGCCAAGCGAGACCTCCATGAGGTCAAACACGTCGTCCACGTTGCCAAGCGTCGGGAAGATGAAGGAGAACAGCGTCGAGATGAGGACCTGCGTAAGGCGGATCTGGAACGCAGTATCCGAATACACAAGGTACACAAGCGCGTTTCTCATATTTTCCGCCGTAGCGTCGTCAAACTCGCCGTCGTCCGCGGACAGCGCGTCTGCAGAAGCGCCGTTGAACAGCGAGCCAAGGCCGTTGTTCTTGATCTGCTCAAGATATCCCTTGAGTTTGCGCAGCACGGTAATGAAGTCGTCTATGCGCGAATATTGCTGCGTGTTGCTGCCAAGTCCGGACGCGTCAAGATAGAGGATGCCGTCGCTGAGATATACGCCGCCAAGCACCTTCGGAACGCCGTTTTCGTACGTCGCGAAGCTGCCGTCCTTGATCTCGACAAACTCAAGTTTCAACTCGAGAGTGCTGAGGTCGCTGTTGTCGATGAAGTGCCCAAGCACGCCGTCCCTGAGAAGTCCGCGCAGGTCGAGCGCCGCAAGGTCCACGCTTACCGCTATCCTCAATCCTACGCCGCCGTTGAACTGAGACTGCGCCGCAAGCATGATTATCATGTCGTCA
Organism: uncultured Clostridia bacterium; assembly: GCA_947589635.1. GTDB lineage: Bacteria > Bacillota > Clostridia > Christensenellales > CAG-917 > CAG-475. Next base: position 21,282 of record CANQCC010000005.1, read on the forward strand.
AGCATGGGCATCTGGTTGACGAGGCCGCCGATGTCGTAGTCCTCTATGCCGGAGCTGTTGAAGTACGCAAGTCCGCTGAGGCTGAGGTTTATGACCTGATCCTCGTATACGGGCACGCCCTGTTTGGCGTAAAGCGTGTATGTGGACGTGGTGTACGGCAGAGGAGTATCCGTCCTGCTGTACCTTGCGCCCTTGAGGTCGGGCCTGTCCGTCGCCTTATAGTAGAAGTCTTCCGCGGGATCGTAGACGTACTCGCCGCCCGCCGCTTCCGCGTAAGTCACCTGATAGAGGTTGCCGCCATCAAGCGCGGTGACGAAGATACGATCGTATCTCTTCGTGCCTGCCGTCAGGTTTTCCTCCTCGCCGTTCTTATCCTTATTTATCGCGCGCATGAGGCCGGTCTTCTCGATGTAGCCGCCGTTTGCCGCTTCGTTAAAGCCGTAGTATATGCCGCCCGCCACGATGTCTTCCTTTTCCTGAGGCACGTAGCTTTCGCCGTAGAAACCGTTGATGATGGACAGCAAGTTGTCGATAAAGTCGTCAAGGTTGACAAAGTTCATCGCCTCGTCATCGTCAAGCAGGTCTTCTACGTTGCTGTCGCTTATCAGGTTTAGCATGAGGTCAAGTCCAAGTTTGACGTCGATTATAAACTCGTCCTTGGGCTGATCTTTGCCAAGCAATTCGGACGGGACATAGTGATCCGGATTGTCCTTGTTGAGCAGCGCGAGCATCAGATCTATCGTAAACCTTTGATTTTCGCCGTAGGAATTGTCGAAAGGTCTTACAAACAGACCGCTTATGCTGTCGTCGATAAGGTTATCCGGGCTGTCGACCACCATGGGGCCTACAAGCTTTGTAAACAGCTTTGTAAGTATATCGTTGAACGCCGTCGCATTGAAGTACAGCTTGAGTGCGTCAAGCATGTTGAACTTGCCGCTTGTCGGCCACGTCCTTCCGGTGACGAGCACGGATTTGACAAGCAGATCGAGCGCTTCGACTATGTTTTCGGTGGTGAACAGATCGCCGAGGCCGCCAGAAGCGTTGTCTTCGCCCGCCGCCTCAAGCGCGTCGTCCGCTCCGAGGCCGAGGTCTATGCCAAGCCTGTCAAGCAAATCGAACAGCATTATGGAGATGCGAGGTCCGCCGATGCCGCCGAGGTCGAGATAGAGCCTGCCCTTCATAAGGTACAGCCCTATCTTTGCCGTGCTTGCGTCTCCATCCTCATATGTAAAGTCTATGACCACGCTGAGTTGCAGCGCTTGAAGTATGGTCCCCACGTCGAATTTGAGGCTCTTGATCGCGTCTATGGACAAATTCTCCCAAGTGCCGTCCCAGCCGGGATATATCGAGTCTTCCTTGCCGGGATTCTTTTCCGTCCTTGCGGGGAACAGCGACTTGACGTCAAGTTGAGCCATTATGTCAAGCTTGAAGCCGTCGTACATCTTGTTGTCAAGCAGTACGTTAAGGCCGAAGGTCTCAAGCAACATGTACAGGTTGTGCTCCAGGTTGGAATCGTCAAGTCCCGCGTCAAATTGTCCGTCCTTTACGGAGAGCAGAATTTCGGGCAGGATTATCCCCTGCAGCGCCTCTTTCACGGAATCCATGCCGAGCACAAGCTCAAGCAAATTGTCAAACGTAAAGCCGTCGCGCACGAAACTTCCGTCCTTGTCCTGCACGAATCTTCCGTCGGAGTTATAGCTGAACCTTTCGCTGTCCTTGTAGGCGTCAAGCACGCGCCTGTCAGCAATGTAGGTGTAGGTGGCGCTTGTGCTGTAGTCCACATACAGGCTTATGCCCGCCTGGATGTAGGACGTATCCTGCCTTTTTGCGAAGTGGTTCTTCTGCACGAACAGCTTGCCTTCGTCCGCAGAGCTAAGCTCATACTCGTCTTCTTCATAACCCGTATGCGCGTTGTAGTCGCTCTTGAGGATATACAGATACTCGCCCGTCTCCTTGTGTGTGAGGCGCACATAGGTGCCGTTCAGGTCTTCGACATAGTCTTTTTTGTCTCTGACGTTGACCATTTCTTTGACGGTGTTGTAGATCTTGTTGATCTCGGGATTTGTGCCCGTAGCAACGTCCAGGTCGGAGATGTTGACGCTGAGGTCAAGCAGGTTGCTTGTCACGTCTATGCTGAGCGCAAGTTTGGGCTGGAGATCGATGTTGACGGTAAGCGAGAGGTCAAGTTTGAGTCTGTCAAGCAGCTCCACAATGTCCACCTGTTCCTTGCCGTCATCGGGCTTTGTGCCGGTTTCGGGAGTCTTTCCGTCGTCGGTAAGCGCCTGGATAAGCGCGACGAACAGCGTTTCGGACACGACGAGGGACAGCCTTCCGCTTGCCACGTTGAGCACCGCGGTGAGCGTCCTGTCGAGGTTGGGTTCAATCTCCTCCTCTTCCGCCGCCACAAGCGCGTCTTCGCCCTCCGAGCCGTTGCCGACTTTGCCAAGCAGGTCGCGTATCGTCGTGCACAGCAGATCCGCCACGTTTGTGTTCTCGATATAGAAGGGTTGCGTCAGTTGCCCCAGATCTATCATTATCGTGGAGCCGTTTATATAGATGCCTATCAGGTCTTCGTTATTGACGGTCACTATGACGCCGACCGCCGTGCTCGCCGGGTCGTTGAGCGTGAGATTGGCGCCCAACTTGATGCCGAATTTATAGGTTATATCATCTTCAAGCTTCAACGCCATCCTGAGGTCGTAATTCAGTTTGTTGTTGATAAGGTCGATGATGTCCTGAATCTTGATGTCGTCTTCCTGCTTGTTCAGCACAAGGCTCGCGTCGATGTTGGCAAGCAGCGAGATGTTGTCAAGATTGTCAATGCCCGTGTAGACCGTGCTGTCAAAGTAAGACGGCAGCACCTCATAATCCGCGCCTATGCCAAGGTTGATCTCGCTCAATTCGATGCCGAGCTTTACGGGGTCTATCTGCAGCTGCAACGAAAGTTTGTACAGCCAGGAGAAGCTCAGATAGCTCTGATCGGGATTGAGTTGGGCAAACATGTCGGGTTGGATGTTTGTGCTGAGCAACATGTTCAGCAGCGTCGCGACAAGCGCGGACGCAAAGTTTATTCTTGCGCCTTCGATGCCGACGTTGAGCGCGCTCACTATGCCGCCTATCGCGGAAAATACGCCGCCCAGCATTCCGCCCGCGGGCGTGTTATCCTCGTTCTCATCGCCCTGTGCGTCTTCCGCCGTGCCCGCAAGCGCGATTTCCGCCGCGGCACTTGCCTCGTCGCTGCCGCCGGGCGTCAGCAGAGTGTCCATGACCGTGGGCAGATTGAGGTTGGATATCGCAAGGTGGAAATCGTTGGACAGGTCGAGATACAGCGTGCTTACCGCCGCGCCCGAAGCCTCGCCCGCGTACACCAATCTGAGCGCGATTATCGTGCTTTGCTTAATTTCCTCCGTATTGCCTTCCGCGCCAAGGCGGTCTATCTCGCCGATGGAGGTGTTGTAAAGTTCTATGGACAGATCCGCATGCGAAAGCAGATAGTCAAGGTCGAGTATGGACGCTTTCTCATACAGGTTGCCTATTTCAAACTGATTTTCGTTTCCGCCTGCGCCCGTCTTGACGTTCACCATATAGAACGTGCCGTCTTCCGCCTTGTAATAGTAGTCGCCGCTTGCAAGTTTTTCGTCCTTGGCAAGTTTCACCTGCTTGAGGGATATGCCGCTTTCGATGTAATGCTTGACATATATGACGACTTCGGGGTCTGCGACGCGCAATTTTGCCGCCGTATCTTTCGTGAGTTGCTGATAAACAAGGCCTTCGGCGGTCTTGTCATAGACAAACACGTTGTCCGTTTGCTTTGTTGCGGCGTCTTTTGAGATATATTCAAAATATCCGTCCTTGTTCTTGATAAACAGGTCGCCTTCGTATGCGCCGATATCATCCTTTTCTATCCTTACAAATTTGTTGAGGACGTATATCTCCGCATAATTGGCGTAGTCCGCGCCGACTTCAAGCGCGTCAAACCTGACGTTAGGCGTAACGTCGAGGGATACGAGCGGGTTGAACCTCGCCTTAAGCGCGATGCGGAAACCTACATATTGTTCCACCAACACGGGCGAGTTGATGCTGAGGATAAGCTGCTGAAGCATGCTTGTCACAGCCGGGCTGACGTCCGAGCCAAGCGCGCCCATAACCTGGGTTATCCAATTGCCGAGCGTCATGGACGTGGCGCCCGCCTCGGTGCCTATGTTGAGGTCGCCCTTCAGCTCCGCAAAGACGTCGGGAATGATAAGGTCGCCGGAGCTGTTGAACAGCGTGGCGCTGTCATAGTTGACGCTGTCTTTGCCCAGGTATTCCTGAAGGTCTATCTCGCTTTCGACAGTGGCGCCGTCGTCGCCCCTGACGATGTGCATGACTTTCGCGGGTTGAAGCGTAGTGCCGCCCGCGTCTATCTTAAGGTCGGTCGCATAAATGTCCATGTCGAGGGTACGATTGTTGTTCTCGTCAAGCACGTCGGCATGCAGGGTTATTCCCTTATTGAATTTCTTGCCGTCGCTGTTTTCCACTTCCTCCCAGGCGACGTCCAGCCATGCGGTTATGTCCGCCGTGGATATGCCGGTAAGCTCGAAGAGGACCTCGACAAGGCCTTGCGTAAACTCAAGGTACAGGTCTGTAGAGGACAGCGTCGCGACAAGCTCAAGCAAAAGTTGACGTTTTGCGACAGCCTCGCCGTCCTGAGCGCCCTCAGCGACAAGCGCTTCCGACTCGCCCTGCGCGCCGGAGTTGACCGTGATAGCCGTATCCTTCGCAAGCAGGTTTATGATAAGTCCAAGCAGGTCCAAGTCGACAGTTATCTTGTTGAAACCGAATCTGGACAGATCCAGATAGAGCGAGCCGCCGGTATAGTACAATCCGATAAGCACTTCGCTTTCAAGCAGTCCGTCCGCGGTAGCGCCCTTGCTGCCTATAAGTTCAAGCGCGAGCTCCGAAGTGTTGTGCGCGGTCTGCAGATCGCTTTCGTCAAGCAGGAACGCCACAAGAGGAGTCAGATCCAGACTTGCCGACAGTCTCAGCTCGTAATTTATCTGCATGTTGTCGTCAAACGCGAGCTCCATCGTGGAGTAGTCCTCGGGGAGGTACGTCTGCCTGTCTTTGTCGTAGTAATACAGTTGCCCTTCATAATCCTTGGGCGCCTCTTTGAATTGATCATCAACAGGGTCATAGTAGTGCGTGCCCCTGTGGCCGAATCCGAAGACGCTTGTGCCCTGCAAGGTCTCAAATTGCACGCCGAGCGCAAGCCCCAACGCCACGTAGGGGTTGGCTACTACGTCGGTGTAAAGCGCGTCTTCGCCATCTTTCAGATAGTTGGAGGCGGTGTCGTGCAAGCCCGCGTGCAAGCCGTCTATGGAAAGGTCCATGGCAAGGCTGTTGCCCACGGAGAGGAACACGCCTATGGTGGTCTTGGACAGATTGAGGCCGTCCGCAAAGTCAAGCCTTATGCCGCCCGACGTATCGGAATTGTCAAATTCAAATTTTATATCCCTGTCGCCAAGCAGCGAGGAGAGGAAAGCGTCTATCACGTTGGCTGCGAACGCGACGGAAATGGAGTTCTGGTTGACGTCGATGGTTGTGATCATCCCCGCGATCAGACTCAGCACCTTGGTTATGTCAAGGCTGTCGTCTCCGTCCGCGGAGGTGAGCGCCTCGTCCGAGCTTTCGCTGCCCTCGGAGGCGGCGTCGCTTACGAGGATGTCCATCAGGTTGAGCTTAAGTTTGTTGATCTTTATCGACTTCAGGTCTTTGGTATCAAGGTATACGTATCCGCCCTGCAGGATCACGCTGATAAGCTCGTCGTCCGTGTTTACGTTCCTTATGACAAGTTTTATCGCGGAGTTGCCGAGGATGGTCGCGATGGGCGGCAGCGCGATCTGCTCCGCGCTTAAATCGAGCGCAGTGAGGTCGATGTCCGCGTCAAGCTCTATCCTCAGGTTGGTGCTTATCGTGCCAAGCTCCACAAGTATCTTAAGGAGCAGCGCGTCATAGCTCCCCACTGCCTGAGCAATGCCCGCCTCTACCTGCGCGAGACGGCTTCTCAGCGTCTCTATGTTGAGGTTAAGCGCGGTGCCGGCGCTTATGTGCAGCATCTTGGAGTCTATAGTGCCGTCTTTGAGTAGCGGCAGCCATGACTTGGTCGTCCCCAGGCTATCCACGTCGGTGAGACTGTTGAGTTTGCTATTAAAATAGTCTATGTTGGTTATCGAGCCGAATTGCAGATTGATTCCCACTCCTACGCCCGCTATAGCGGAGTAAAGCCCTTCTTCACCGGCTTCGGCGGGAGGAGATTGCACGTCGAGCACAATATTTCCGAGAGTAATGGATTTCTTTTTGCCCACGCCTTCGTTCTTATACTCGATGGTGGGCGCGGGATCTTTGACAAGAGGTATCTTGCCGCCCGCGTTGTCGCCCGTCAGCACAAGGCCGAAAATGGTGTCGAGGATCTCCTCGGCAAGCGTGACCTTAAGTCCCGTGATGTTGAAGATGTCGCCGTTTTTCTTAAGCTCGATGTGGTCGAGGATCTGATTTATGAAGCTGAGCACGTCAAAGTCCGACTCCTCTTCGGAAGTCATGCCCGTATGTATTCTGGCGATGTCCGCGCCCGCTACCGCCTGATTGTAGATCTCGCTTGCGGCGGCGCTGCCGTTGACAAGCTCGAGAAGTTTTTGCAACACGCTGTCCGCGGCGTTTTCGATTATCTGATTTATGTTGATGTCGGGGATGGAAAATTTGGTGTTCTCGTCGCCAAGCACGCCGCTTGCGTCGATGAATACCAGTCCGTTTCTGTTGCTTCCGTTTTTGCCGCCTTCCTGAAGCACGTCGCCCCTGTAATATACGCCGAGACGGGTGGCTTCATTTCCCCTCACCTCAAGCAGCATCTTGGTCTGTGTGCTGTCTTTGGTGTTGATCTCCGCCTGTATGACGATGGTGAGGATAATTTTACCTTCTGTAAATTGTATCTCCTTATCGAACAGCGTTTGCAAGCTGTTGTAAAGCGCCTGGTTGTCCTTGAAAGCGTTGGTGAGAAGGTTGGATAAAAGCGTGCCGAAAGAACCTATGAAGGAGTTCGGCGTAATTGTCTTGTTCTTGATGTCGACGGCGAGTTCGACAGAACCGTCTATTGTGAAAATCGAATAATTTGTGCCGATGTTTTCTACTTTGTCGTAGAAGTTTGTCGCGCTGTTAAGCTGATCGGGCTCCTCGGGGCGATTCTTAAGCATATTTACGACGTCAAGGTCGGGCTCGGAGGAGAAGTTCGCCCTGCTCATCGCAAGTTTTATGCCCACTTCGGACTGGAATGCGCCGTACTTCTCGAGGAACGTGGAGGGAAGTCCCGCGGTATTGAAGTTTACGTCGATATCAAGTCCCACTCCGGCAAGCTTTTCGTCGCGGATCTCCGCGTTGATGTAAAGAGCTATGCCCGAAAGCGCGCTGAGTTTGCCGAGGTCAAGCCCCGTGACCTTTTGCACAAGCCCCGTGATGTCCTCGGTGAGAAGGTTTTGAAGCGCAGGGAAAAGCACGCCCGCGATCAAAGACAGGTCGCAGGGGATCTCTATCGTCTTGCGGCCGTTGCCAAGGTCTACGTAGCGGCTGTTGGAAGCGCCTAAAATGAAGTTGACAAGCACGTCCTCTATCGTAAGGTCGACGAGGCTCATGTTGAGAAGGCTCTGAAGCAGGCCGTCAATGTTGTATCCGAACAATTTGTTGAAAACAAGATCGGTAATTCCAAGCGATTGCAAGGCCGTGGAAAGCTTGCCCACAAGATATGCGCCGTCAATGTTCTCCGTGTAAAGGATGTGCACGCCGGAATCCTTCTTGAGGCCTCTCAAGTCCGCAACAAGCTTGCCCTCGTATATGTAAGTGCCGACAAGCAGTTTGCCCTCGCCGTTTGCGGCAAGTTCGGAAATTTCGGACTCCGTCTTACCCTCTATCTCGGACTTCATGAACTGCCTGAGCTCGATAAGCATCTCGCTATTGTCTTTGCGAGTGTCGGGCGAATCCAGGTCTATGTCCGCGGCGATCCTCATCACGGCGACGCTTTCGTAAGCGTCTTTCGCGTATCCGAGGATAAAGCTTGTGTCAAGTCTGACATACCTTGCGTTATTGCCTGCGTCCGCCGCCTTGAAGGCCGCGTCCTTAAGCAATGACCACGCCTGTCGGGAGCTTATCAGGTTTTCGTCGTCTATCGCAGGAGGATTGTCCTCGCCTCCCGGAGTGGGCGGCAATATCTGCGACGGAATGTCTGCCGGCGGTGTAGTCTGCGTATTGCACGCGGCAAGGCACGCCGTCATCATAACGACAAGCACCAGCAGCAGCACAATCGCCAATCTGTGTTTTCTCATAATTCCCTCCTAACCCACATACGCGTATAACGCGTGTGTAGATTATTATACGCGTCAATTATACCGACTTTTACTTCAAATGTCAATAGCGGTCTTTTCTGCCAAATTAAGGAAAGCCGCCCCCATATATTGCCGCCCGCCCTTAAAACAGCCGCAATTTGTTGAGTTTTTATGCTCTTTTTAAGCTTTCGGGGCATTTCAGCCCTCAAAAAATTTTTTTTGCTTTTAATGTTAATTAAGTTTACCGGTAAAATTTTCCAATCGGTTAGATGCTCGGTTTTTCCCGTTTTTCGTAATTCTGAATCTCACTTTGAAAAAACCTTCCGAAAGTCGCGATTTTCAAACAACTGTTCGGCATTTGACAGTGCGCGGGAGGGGTGATATACTGTTTTCGTGAGGTTTTTTCCGGACGACAATCAGGGTTTGATACCCTTTGAAACGCAGCTGAACTATCTGCCTCTTCGCTCCCGCAGGATATGGGAGTTGGACTTTTTGCGAGGCGTCTGCGTGCTGCTTATGGTGCTCGACCATCTTGCGATGTGTATCGAGATGTTTTCCTATGGCTGGTACGGCTTTACCGGCTGGTATTCGCTCGGCATGGGAAACGCCATAACCCGCTTTTGCTATGAGTGGGTCGCAAGCGAACAGTGGCGCGTCGCGCACTGCGTCGTCCTTGTAGTTTTTATGGGCATATCGGGCATATCCTGCACGCTGTCCCGCTCCAACCTCAAGCGCGGCTCTGCGCTGATGGCGCTCGCGATGGTTTATACCCTCGTAACCGTCTTCATCGAAGACGTATTGCAGATCACAGGCGTGCTTGTGACCTTCGGCGTGGCGCATTTCCTTGCCACAGCGATTCTCATCTACGCGCTTGTGGACTTCATCACCCGCCACGACAAGCGCATAAGCGCCATCTGGAGCGTCGGGATTTGCGGCATAGGCCTTATAATGTATTTCTGCTATACGCCGCCCGCAAATACGCCCGAATGGCTGTTTTTCCTCTTTCCGCCGCGCGACTTCTGGGGCAACCCAAGCCCCTTCTACTTGCAAGCCGACGTCTCCCCCGGAGACCTCTTCACCGTCTTTCAGTACCTGCCCTACTTCTTCTGGGGCGCCGCAATAGGGCCCTTTATCTACCGCTGCAGACAGTCCCTCCTCCCCAAACTCGACGGAAAATGGAATAAACCCGTCTGCTTTGTCGGCCGCCACGCCCTCATAGTCTTCCTGCTCCATATCCCCATCCTCATCGGCATCCTCGCCCTAATCACCTACCTCTTCATCACCCCCGGCAGCTGGGGATTGTAAAAAGACGATTTTGAGTTTGCGGGCTTCCGCCGCTGTTTTGAAGTGGATAAAATTTTGCTTGAGTTTTGCGTGGCTCATGCGGAATACTCAGATTTTTACGTTACGCTTTGTCCAAGTTGTTTATTGTGACCCCCACCACCGCGCGCAGCGCGGAGCCTGTAAAAATCAGCCCAGACAAACGTTAGTATAATTCCGGCACGTCAAGCGTTAGTGTCTCGGACAAGGGATTGAAAAACCCAACCTCTCCCTTCTTTACGCTCGGCGTTGTTTTGTACTATTATTTACTTAGCATTCAGCCTCGCTCCACTCAGGACTCCCCAACTATACCCCACAAAATCGCTACGCAATTTTGCGGGGACCCCGATGGCGCTCGGGCGAACGTTACGTTATGCGCGCAAACTCCATATTAACTTTACGTTGCGGCAGGGCGGGAAGGGGCTGCGCTCGCTCAATAGGTTACGTCGTGCAAGCAGAGCTTGCATTTATGCCACTTGTTCGGGCGGGGGCTTCGCCAATTTAATCAACTAACGCTTGATTGGTGGCTTGCGGGGTCCCCATAGAAAGGAGCGTAGCGAGTTTTATGGGGTACAGATCCGCCCTCACTGCGTACTATTATCTATCCCGCTTCGCTCCGCGGTACAGCTCGGACAAGGCTGACGTCCGTGTATAAGAAAACCCAGACAGAGGCTACGTTATGCTGTCACTCATCAAAGGTAGAGTACGTTAAAAACCGCGTGTAAGCGTCAAGGACAAACGAACAAACCCGCAAGGCAAGAGGAGCGTACATAGGCGTACGTGAC
>CANQCC010000006.1 GCA_947589635.1 uncultured Clostridia bacterium
TGGAACGCCGGGTGCTATATTGACTCCAAGGGCGGCGTGACCTTCGGCGATTTTGCGATGCTCACCGAATATGCAAAGATATTCACTCATTCTCACAGCGAGGAAGACCATATGATAAGGACATATGCTCCCGTCCGCATAGGCGCATACGCAAAAGTGTACACCTCGGCGACCATTCTGCCCGGAGTGACCCTCGGCACTGGCGCGGTAGTGGCGACGGGCGCGATAGTCGCTAAGGACGTGCCCGATTTCACGCTGGTAGGCGGTATCCCCGCAAAACCCATGCGCGAGCGCAAGTGCAAAGACCCATCTAAATTCAATCAATACATGATGAAAGACAGGATGTATCAAAAATAGAAATAAGAATATCAAACTTTCAGAGCGCATGCGATTTTTGCGGCGCCCTTTATTTTACGACGTTGCTTTTGGGACTATTGAGTTTCGGACAATCTGAATATAAAAATTTCCCCTCGCAAGGGGAAAATTTATGTTGTTGAAATTTATAAAAGAAGGCGTCAGCTGCCGGAGTGGAATCCTTTGCCGGCGACCTCGCGTGCCTTGGTGATGTAGGTGAAGGCGGTGGGGTCTATGGTGGAAACTATGGATTTGACGATGTTTATCTGCTTTTTGCTGACCACGCAGACGAGGACCTCGTGTTCTATGCCGGTGTAGTAGCCGATCGCTTTGGAGATGGTTACGCCGCGGTGCAGGCGCGTCGCGATAGCCTCGCCGATCTCGTTAGGCTTGTCGGTGATGATGGTGAAGACCAGCGAGGATTGAAAACCCGATTGCACGACGTCCGCCACTATGGAGCAAACCACAAGGGAGAGGAAGGAGAAAAGTATCGGGCTGAGTATCGCCGTAAGCGCTGTCGTAGCGTCCACCGCTTGCCCTTTGAGTTTGAGTATTCCCAGCACGCAGGAGGACATCGCGACCGTGCAATCGCACATCAATATCCACCAGTTGGCGCCCGCTTGCGGGTTGTGCTTGTGGATGAATTTGCCGATTATATCCGTGCCGCCCATGCTCATGTTGTAGCGCAGCATGACGCCGAGGCAGAAGCCCATGACCACTCCGCCAAGTATCGCCGCGATTATCTGCAGACCCGTGTCGCCGTTTGCGTAATATTGCGGGAACTTCACGTGGCTGAAAAGGCTTGTAAAGCCCGAATAGCAGCCTATAACGCAGAAAGTGTTGAAGGTGAAGCGCTTATTCAGCACAAAAAACGCCGCGATAAGCAAGGGCACGTTCATGACAAACGTCGTAAGACCGGGCTCGAACACGGTGTCGGCAAGGTGGGCGTTTGTGGGGAGTATCGCGTTGTAAATTATTGTGGATATGCCGCCTATGCCGCCGGGCGCAAAGCCGTTGGGCAGGATGAAAACGTAGTTGATAAGCGCTCGCAAAAACGCCAGAAACACAAGCAGAGCAAAGTATTTCACTTGCTCAAGCACGGTCTGTTTTGTGATGGCGATATGTTTCTTTGCGGGATGCAAGGCTATATCCGCTGCGGCTTCGTCCGCGGCGGTCGCGTTTACCTCGGAAGGAGGAAGAATGATAGAATCCGTGGGAGAGGCGGATTTATCCTCGCAGGTTTCGTCTTCGCTGGAGGCGTCGCACGAATCTTCACAGGAGTTTTGCAAACTTTCGTCGCTTTCTTGCATTGAGTTTTCGCTCTCTTCGGGCGGGACGTCGACAGTGTTGACTTCGTCGCTTGTCGCGCCGATTGTTTGCGCCTCTTCGACGCCCGATCCGGGAGGTTGTTGTATGATGTTTTCGCCGTCTTCCATATCTGCCCCTTATTTATCCGCGCAGTTGCGCACGCGATAAAGATAAAAATTTCGCGCGCAAAAGTCAAGCAATTTGACATACTTTATTATATAAAATATTTTACAGGGAAGATTTTCAAAATACATGTCGCATTTTTGACTTTTGAGTTTTGCCTTGTTTGACAAGCGCAAAATTGTATGGCATACTTAACGTATCTACAAAATTCGGCGCCGCGAGGCGCAAAAAAAATGCTATGGCAGACCTTGACGAAGTCAAAAACGAAAATTCAAGCGGCGACGACGGCGCGCAGGACGATTCCCCGCGCGGCAAGAGGAGAGCAAAAAAAAGCTACTCCCCGGATCTTCTTATCGCCGGCAAGGGCGCGCTTCTTAAACTTAAGGACGCGCTTATTTCCGTACTTCCCGTGTCTGCCATCGTTCTGATCTTGTGTTTTACTCCCATTGTGGACGTCAGCGCGCGCGAGGCGGGCATATTTGCGGCTTCGGCGGTGTTTCTGGTCCTTGGGATAGGGCTGTTCAACATAGGCGCGGACATGGCTATGACGCCTATGGGGGAGCAGATGGGCGCAGGACTTACCAAGACGCGCAGTCTGACGCTGCTTGCGGCGGTAGGGTTTATCATGGGGATACTCGTCACCGTGGCGGAGCCCGATCTTTCCGTGCTCGCCCAGCAGGTCAGCGCGATAATCAGTAAGCCGTTGCTTATAATCACGGTCGGCGTGGGAGTCGGATTTTTCCTGTTGCTGTCCATAATCAAAGTGGTTTTCAAGACGAATATAACTCCGCTTTTGCTGTTTTTCTATTTTGTGATGTTCTCGCTGGTCGCGATTTTGTTCGAGAGGGGCAAGGGCAGCATGTTGCCTTTGATCTTCGATTCGGGCGGCGTGACTACGGGCCCCATAACCGTGCCCTTCATAATGGCGCTCGGCGTGGGCGTAGCGACCACGATAGGCGGCAAAAACGCGAAGGAAAACAGCTTCGGCCTCATCGCATTGAGCTCTATAGGTCCCATGCTTGCGGTGCTTATTTTGTCGCTTGCGTCAAAGGGAAGTCTCAACTACACGCTGCCGGACTACTCGGGGCTGCACGGCGCGGCGGAGTTTGGCAAGGCGCTGGGACAGACGGCGCTTGACGTGTTTGTAGCGCTTGCCCTTATCGTCGTATGCTTCGTCATATTGCAGATATGCTTGCTTAAGCTGCCTCGGCGCAAGATCTTCAGAATAACCGTAGGCATAATTTATACGTTTGTGGGGCTGTTGATTTTCTTTACGGCGGTGCAGGTGGGATTTATGCCCATCGGTTTCAAAATCGGGCAGGCGATCGCAAAGTTCAATAAGCCGCTTTTGATAACTTTCGGCTTTGTCATAGGCTTTGTCGTCGTGCTTGCGGAGCCCGCGGTGCACGTCCTCAACAAGCAGGTGGAGCTGATCACGGGCGGCGCCGTTTCAAAGCGCGCCATGCTCATTGCGCTTGCGCTTGGCGTGGCGCTGTCCATAGGGCTGTCCGTCATAAGGATAATCTACGGGTTCTCCCTGCTTTATTATCTCATCCCGGGATACATAATTTCGCTGGGACTTGCGCTTTTCGTGCCAAAGCTGTATACGGCGATAGCGTTTGACTCCGGCGGAGTCGCAAGCGGACCGCTGACGGCAAGTTTTATTTTGCCTTTCGCGGTGGGCGCGTGCAGCGTGCTTCAGGGAGAGGGCGCGGTCATGGACTTCGCCTTCGGAGTGGTGGCTATGGTCGCGATGACGCCGCTTATCACAATTCAGTTGCTCGGCTTCAGATCTATATTCGCGGCAAGAGTCAAGGAAAAGATGACGATAAGGCGCATTGTCTCGGACGACGACGCGCGCATTATCGAGTTTATGTGAGGAAATATGGCGACGCATGAAAAGGACGCGGCAAGCGCCGCAAAAAAAGCTAAGGGCATAAAGACAAGCAAGGTCGAAAGCGGCCGCCTCAAATTGCTTGTCGTCGTGGTCAATCAAAGAAAGGGGGACTATTTTGCCGACCTCATTCAGTCCTACGACGTAAATATGCAGCTCAGCTTCCGCGCGAACGGCACCGCAAGCGCGCAGATGATAAGTCTGCTTGGGCTTGAGGACTCTTCGCGCGCGGTCATTTTCGGAGTCATCAGAGAGGACAGGGCGGCGGAGATTTTATCCGTGCTGGAGGAAAAATTCCGCACCGTCAAGGGCGGCAAAGGCATCGCGTATACCGTGCCGCTTTCAAGCGTAATAGGCGTTTTGACCTACGGTTTTTTGAGCAACGATCTGAGGACGGTCAAGGAGGAAAAGAAATGAATAAATTTGAACACGAACTTATTCTTTGCGTCGTAAACGAGGGCTTTTCGGACGCCGTCATGGAAGCGGCAAGGGACGCGGGCGCTCGCGGCGGCACTGTGCTGCACGCAAACGGCACCGCCAACCCGGAATCCGAAAAAATTTTTGGCATCACGATACAGCCCAACAAGGAAGTGCTTATGATCCTTGTCCCCTCCGATATACGCTCCGCCGTGCTGGAGCAGCTTTACAACCGGGTAGGCCTCAACACGCCCGGGCAGGGCATCGCGTTTTCTCTCCCCGTAGACGCCGTGGTCGGAATCTGACCCGCGACGCAGATGAGGCTCATAACAAGATATAAGTCATAAGGCCGCGCGATATTTTGCTCCCCATGAAAGATTCATTTTCGCGACATATGAAAAGCGGGTCGACAAATCTCCAAACCGCTTGCGCATAATAAAAACCCGCATAACAAAAAACCTCCTCGGAGGTTTTTTCTTTTGAACTTGAATGATGGTGTGAAGAAGGCGCAAAAGACGGTGCGAATAAGGCGCGTCGGTTATCTGTTGTCGCCGTCGCGAGGGGAGTCATTTCTTGGGTCGTCATAGTCGAAGGAGTTGCCCTCGCGCTGCGATTTGCGCACGTAGCTGCGGTTGTTTTTGTTGGGCACAAACAGCAGGATGACTATGATAAGCGCGGAGATGGTTATCCCCAATATCAGCACCACTTTCAGCGCGAGAGATCCGGAGGGCGCTGGAAGAGCGCCTGCCTCGGGCGCGGGAAGGGGATTTGCATTTTCGCTTACCAAAGCGTCGCGCTCCGCCTGAGTTTTGCTTTGATAGGGCACGACGAAGTTTTCAAACAGGTCGCCGCTTAAAAACAGCGCTCTCCTTTCGCCGACGGAGGGCGTGGCGATGACGTACAGCGCGTCGTTAAGGTTGCCGTCGCCGTCCGCTCCGTATCCCGCAAGCATAAAGGTATATCCCTCTACGCTGCCGCCCAAAATCGCCTCCACCGAAGAGGCGGACGCCTGCTTGAGGGTGAGGACTACGGATGGGAATATATTTGCGGCGTCGGGGTCGTCGGGAGTCTCCGCCACGGTCTTGTCGCGAGTGGCTTTGTCTATATAAAAATCCATGCCCATATAATGCACCTCATAGTAGGAGCCTATAGCGGGGACGGACGAACATTCGAAATAATAACTTTCGGGGATATAAAATTTTTCTCCGTTCTTTTCAAAGACGACGGAGGAAACGCCGGCGTACGCGCTGTCCGCGACGTGCGCCGCGGGGACCTTGCGAAACTCCGTACCCTGATCGCCAAAAGCGACGCCGCACGGCAAAAGCGCCGCGAACATTACCGCCGCAAGCGCGATGAGAGCTATGCAGATGGCTGAAATTGCGCGTTTCATATATTTATAATACAATACATTTTGAAAAAATGAAAGCCTTTTGAGAGGTTTGCCTTCAAATTTTGAAAATTTTTTTCCGCATAAAGTGACATAATTTTTTGCATTTTGCCTATTTTGCGGCTTATGCTCGATGTATGGATGAAAAAGATACCGTTTTGAAGTTGATGGATATAGAACGAGAGCAGTACGCCCGCAGCCGCGAGCCTCTCAATTTGTACAACCGCGGCGAGGTGCACAAAAAGCAGATGGCGTTTCACATGTGCGACAAGCGCAATCGCTGGGTGTTTGGCGGCAACAGGTCTGGAAAGACGGAGTGCGGCGCCGTGGAATGCGTGTGGCTTGCGCGTGGCATACATCCCTTCCGTCCCAACAAAAAGGACGTCGCGGGTTGGGTGGTTAGCCTGACCCAGCAAGTGCAGCGAGACGTGGCGCAGGCAAAGATATTGAAATATCTGCCCGCAAGATACATCTGCGACGTCGTCATGCGCGAGGGCAGCAAGGCGTCTCCCGAATACGGCATAATAGACTACCTCGTGATAAAAAACGCGTTTGGCGGCACAAGCAGGATAGGCTTTAAGAGCTGCGATCAGGGCAGAGAGAAGTTTCAGGGCACGTCGCTTGATTTCGTATGGTTTGACGAGGAGCCTCCCAAGGACATCTACGACGAATGCCGCATGCGCGTCTTCGACCGCAAGGGGGATATCTTCGGCACGATGACTCCGCTCAAGGGGCTCACCTGGGTGTACGACGAGATAGAGCTCAACGTCCACTCCGACCCCGAGGTGTGGTGCGAATATATGGAGTGGCGGGACAATCCGTATCTTGACGCCTCCGAGGTCGACTTCATGGAGAACGTCATACCAAAATCCGATCAGCTTTCAAGGCGCTTCGGCAAGTTTTCAAGCGGAGAGGGACTTGTGTATCCGGAGTTCGACCAAAGCGTGCACGTCATCCCGCCCTTCAGCGTGCCTACCGAATGGCAAGCGGGCATATCCATAGACCCCGGGCTTAAAAACCCCACGAGCTGTCACTTTTACGCCGTTGATTTCGACGGCGTTATCTATGTCGTCGGCGAGCACTTCGAGGCGGGACAGAACATCGACTACCACGTCAGGAGGATAAACGAACTTGCCGACCGCCTCAACTGGAAGAGGGACGGACAGGGCAGGTTGCGCTCGCTTATAGACAGCGCCGCAAACCAGCGCACTCTCGCGGACGAAAAGAGCGTGGCGGAGCTGTTTGCCGAGCGCGGCATTTTGGTCAATACCAACGTAAACAAGGATTTATACAGCGGGATCCAGCGCATAAAGTCGCTGTTTGAAGCAAGACCGCCCAGAATATATATTTTTTCAAGCTGCGTAAATCTTATCCGCGAGCTTAAGGGATATTGGTGGGGAGACGACGACAGACCCAAGAAAAAGGACGATCACGCCCTCGATGAACTTAGGTATTTCGTCATGACTCAACCTCCCGCCGCCAAACCCGCGCCGCCTCAAAAGACGGTCATTGAGCTTGACAAGGAGAGGATGATGCGCAGCGTAAGAAGGCAACTATGGACGAAGAAATTTTGAATGCGCTTAAAAAGCGCGCCAAAGGTTACAGCTATAACGAAGTGCAGGAGGAATTCGCCGTACGCGACGACGGAGAAGTCGCCCTCGTCAAGCGCAAAGTGCTTGAAAAGTATTGCCCGCCGGACAGCTCCGCGCTGAAGGCGTATCTGGAACTCACTCCCGCCGACGACATAAGCGGAATGAGCGACGAGGAGCTTGAAAAGGAAAAGCTGAGGCTTTTGAAAGAGCTTAAAAACTATGAGGAAAACCGCGCGAAGGACAAAAATACCAAGCGCAAAAAGGAGATATAAATGACTCAAAACGAAGAAAAATTGGTAGCGGAAGTCAAACAGGACTTCCTTAAGCGGCAGGAGGCGCGCAGACCTATCGAACTGAATTGGCGGCTTAACATGAACTTTGTCGTCGGCAATCAGTACTCGCGCATTTCGGCGGCGGGAGACATCGAGGAGAGCGACAAGCAGTACTATTGGCAGCAGCGCGAAGTCTTCAATCACATCGCGCCCATTCTCGAGACAAGGCTCGCCAAACTTTCCCGCGTAAAGGCCAAGGCGACCGTGCGCCCCGCTACGTCAGACGACGAGGACATGGCAAGCGCCTCTTTGGCGACCAAACTTATCGACGCCGTGTGCAAGGAAAACGAATTTCCCACTCAACTTGCGATCGCCAACAGCTGGAGCGAGATAACGGGAAGCGCCTTTTTCAAAGTGACCTGGGACAACACCAAGGGCAAGGCGCTCGACGCGGAGGGCAAGCTGCACGAGGGCGAAGTGAAAATAACCGTCTGCCCGCCGTTTGAGATCTTCCCCGCGGATATTGCCATCACCGACCTCGACGCGCAATCGTCGATAATCCACGCCAAGGCGCTCACGGTCAAAGAGGTGGAGAGCATCTGGGGAAAGAAGGTGCAAGGCGGCGAAGTCAACGTCTTCTCGTTTGACAACGCGGACGTCGCGGGCGGATTCGGATACAACGCGCAATTGCCCAAGATCGTCAGCGAAAAGAGGGAGGACAGCGTCATCGTCATAGAGCGCTATGAAAAGCCCACATACTCGGCGCCCAACGGCAGGCTGACCATAGTCGCGGGCGATACGCTGCTTTACGACGGCGATATGCCGTACATAAACGGCGAGGACGGAGCAAGGGTGTATCCGTTTGCGCGGCAGACCTGCATAGACAGCCTCGCCAACTTTTTCGGGACCTCCGTCGTGGAGCGCATAATCCCCGTCCAGCGCGCCTACAACGCAGTGAAAAACCGCAAGCACGAATATATGAACAGGCTTGCCGTCGGAGTGCTCGCGGTCGAGGACGGATCGGTGGATACGGACAGCCTCGAAGAGGAGGGACTTCCTCCAGGAAAGGTCGTCGTGTACAGGCAGGGCAGCACTCCTCCCGTCATGCTCGGCGCGGGGCAAATTCCCGCCGAATTTGCAAGAGAGGAGGAAAAACTGCTTAACGAATTTGTCATGATAAGCGGCGTAAGCGAGGTCACCACCTATTCGCAGGTGCCATCCAACGTCGCGTCCGGAGTCGCGATATCGCTGCTGCTTGAACAGGACGACACCAGGATATCCCTGACCGCGGACAGCCTCAGGGAGTGCGTAAAGCGGGTAAGCAAACAGATACTCCGCCTCTACAGGCAATTTGCAAAAGTGCCCAGGGTAAAGCGCATCACGGGCGAAAACGGCGAGGTGGAACTTGCCTCGTTTTCCGCCAACAACATCGACAGCGAAGACATCGTCTTCGACACCATAAGCGACATTGAAGACACGCTATCCGCGCGCCGCGCCATGGTCTTCGACCTGCTTAAGCTAGGGCTGTTTGCGGACGAGGCGGGCAGGCTTCCTTCGGGCACAAAGGCGAAGGTGTTTGAGATACTCGGCTTCGGCAATTGGGAGGACGCGCGCAGCGTGGACGAGCTTCACATCAAAAAGGCGCAGAGGGAAAACCTCGAGCTTGAAAGCGGAGACGCCGTCCCCGACGTCTATGACGATCACGCGTTGCATATATCCGAGCACGTCAAACTTTGCATATCCACAAAGTGCTCCCGCGACGCCGCGCTGAGAGAAAGAGTCGCGAAACACATCCTCGCGCACAGGCAGCTTCAGGGGCTTGACGAGGGATTGAAAGAGATGAAAGAAAAGTTTGAGGAGGAGCAAAATGACAGACCCCAAAACGCCTGAAAACGTCGTGACGACAGAGACCGCTTCAGACGGCGGCAATTTGCAAAACGAACAAATAAACCCTGCAAAACAAGAGGATAAACAACCGATTTTGCAAAATGAAGAGCAAAATAAAACGCAAGAACAGACAAAGACATCCTACGGCAAATTCAAAGACCCGCAGGAACTTATAAAGGCTTACGGCGAGCTTGAAAGAGAGTTCACCAAGAAATCGCAACGCTTAAAAGAGCTTGAAAACAGCCTCAGGCCTTTTGAGAGCGAGCAGGAGTGGAAGGAGGCTACGGACAAGTTTTTCGAAAGGACCCCGTCCGCCGTCCCGCTCCGCAAGGAGATCGCAAGAGAGATCTTGTTCGATCCGGCGCTCAGAAAGGACAGAGACTGCTTTGACAAGGCGCTTGTCAGGGTGCTCGCGAAAAATTTCAAAACTCCCGAACAGCTTATGTCCGACGGACAATTTTTGAAGGACTATGTGCTTGCCTCAAGCGAGGTGAAGGACGCGGTGATAAGCGGCTATCTTGCCGATATCGCCTCTTCTCAGCCCCCGCGCACAGTGGGCGGAGGCGGAAATCAATGCGTCGCTCCCGCAAGGAGGCCCGTCACGGTCGAGGAGGCCGGCAGGATGTTTTTGAAAGACTATAAATAAAAAAGGAGAAACATTATGGTAACAATCTCAAGCGCAGATAAAGCGCTTAAAAGCTATTATCTCGGCGTACTTGCCGATCAACTCAACGTGGGCGTAAACCCCCTGCTCGCAAAGATAGAGCACACCACAGCGGACGTCTGGGGCAAGGAAATCAAAAAACTTGCGCCCTACGGCATCAACGGCGGCATAGGTTCGGGCGAGGAGACGGACAACCTTCCTCAAAGCGGCCAAAACAACTATGCGCAATTCACGCTCACTCTCAAAAACCTGTTTGGCAAGATAGAGCTGTCGGACAAGGCCATCCGCGCCTCTCAGAACAACGCGGGCGCGTTTGTCAACTTGCTCAACGCGGAGATGGACGGCTTGCTCAAGGCAAGCAAATTCAACTTCGGCCGCATGCTTTTCGGCGACGGAAGCGGCCTTATCGCCACCACAGTCGAGAATACCGGCTCAACAAACAACCAAATAACCGTGAACAGCGTGAAGGCGCTTATGGAGGGCATGACAGTGGACGTTTACAGCGCTTTGGACGTGCGCGACGCAAACGTCAGCGGCTCCCGCATAGTCTCCATAGACAGGGCGAATAAGGTGGTAACGCTGTCCAAGAGCGCGACGGAAAAACTCGGCGCAGGCTGCAAGATATACGTGCAGGGCTCCAAAAACAACGAGCTTACCGGCCTCGAGGCGATCTTCGGCGACAGTCCCACGATTTACGGACTGACAAGAAGCGAGTACAGTTTTCTCACTCCCCACAAGGCTACGGTGGAAGGCAAGGTCACTGTAAGCGACATCCAGGACGCCATTGACGCCGTGGAAGAGAACGCGGGCGGCGGGATCGACTTTATCGTCGCGTCCTACAAGCTGCGCAAGCAATATGTCGACCACGTCACGGCAAATCGCGCCAACCTCGATTATATGGAGCTGGACGGCGGGTACAAGACCCTCAGCTATTCCGGCATCCCCTTCGTGGCGGACAGATTTGTCGCGGACGACGACATGTATCTGCTCAATACCCGCGATTTCAAGCTGCATCAACTTTGCGATTGGCGCTGGCTTGAGGGCGAGAGCGGAAGCGTGTTGCATCAGGTGCCGGGCAAGGCTTGCTACAGCGCGACCCTCGTCAAGTATGCGGATCTGCTTTGCGAGCGTCCCATGGGACAGGCAAAGATCACCTTCAATCAGGCGTGATGGACGGACTTATGAAAATAAGCGCGGACGTATTGGATATCGCCGCGAGGCTTAAGGAGATAGATCCGCGCTATGAAGTCTATCGCAATCTCAAGCTGCACAGGTTCGAGATATATGCCGACGGGGTACTGCAAATCGCGGTACCCTTCGGCAGGCTTGACGGCCGCACTCTCGAGCTTGTGCGCGAGACGCGCGCGGAGAGGGCGGAGGAACTTCTGTCCCGCCTGGACGCTCAGAACGCGCGCTTGAGAGAGGAGGCGATATCCGCCGCCCGCGACAGGGCGGAATACCTAAAGGAGGAGGCAATATGACTGCAAAATTTTTACTTGCAAGATGTCTCGAAAAAATCAACGTGACGGATTTTTTGGACAAATCCTCATACACCAACTACGACAAGAGCATTCTGGACCCCTTGCTTAAGGCGATGAACATCGTCTATGAGGAGTTTATATGCGATTATTTCCCGCTGATCACGGACGAGGAAGTAAACCTCAAAAACGGCGTATGCTTAACGAAGTCGCTTGAAAAGCAGATAATCTATCCCATTTCGCTGATGAAGGACGGGCAGAAGGTCGCCTTCGTCGCGGAGGTCAACGGCATAAGAGCGGACATAGAGGGCAAAGCAACTTTAAGATACGCCTATATGCCCGCGGAAAAGATAGACGTCAACGGCGAGATAGAGATGGGACTTATGCCGCTGGATACGCTTACGGACGGCATCGTCGCGCAATATTATCTTATAAACAAGGCGTTCGATCTTGCGCAGCTTTACGACGCGAGATACCGCAAAAAGCTGTGGGCGCTGCGCTATAAGGGCAAGAACCTCATGCTCAAAGAGAGGAGGTGGGGATGATGGCGTATATGCCTAAAGTCATCAGACGAAGATTCAAGGTGGGATTCAAGGGGATGCTTCCCCCTAAGACTCCCGTATCCGAAAACATGCGCTATGCGTCGTCGTGCGTCAACTTCATCTTTGAAAACGGCTGTTTGCAGGGCTATTTCGGGCTTGACGTCGCAAAAAAGTACGATTCCGCAAAGTCCGCGATACAGACCGCGCCGTCCGGCATAAAGGATCTGTTTTTGTACAAATACGCCGACAAGGACAACGTCTGCGACGACAGACTTGTCGCACGGCTAAGCGACGGCACGGTGTGGTTTACTCCACTCCTAAAGTCGGGAGGCTGGCAAAAAGTGGAAGGACTTGGCATAAGCGGCGACGTGCATGCGGTCAATTACAACTTCAAAGGCGCGGACAGACTGTTGTTCTGTTCCCCGTCAGAGCCTCTTTACATGCTTGAAGGAGATACGCCGCTGTATTGCAAGGACGCGCCCCATTTTTCCTGCTTCGCGATACACGGCGAGAGGCTTTTCGGAGGTGTGAACGGCGCGAGGCCCAAACCTTGGTTTTCGGCCGATTTCGATCCCTTCAACTGGAAGGTCAGCGAAAGCGAGGCGGGATTTATCTCCTTTGACGACGCGTACGGCGACATAGTGGACGTCGTATCCTTCCTCGGGCACCTGTACGTGTTCAGAAAATACGCCGTCTTCAGGCTGACCGCGTTCGGCAAGCAGAGCGAATTTTCACTGAAAAGGCTGTTTTTGGACGCTTCGGGCATAGCCGCAAACAGCATCTGCGTGTGCGGAGACGTCATCATGTTTATGGCGGGCACGAAAATGTACGCGTTTGACGGCTACGACGTGAAACAGGTCGCAAAAAATCTGCCTGCGATATACAGCTCGGCATTCGCTACGGGCGCGTACAGCGACGGGATATACTATCTTGGCGTAAAGATTGCCAACCGTGCGTCCGTAACGGGCAACGACGCGATATTGAGGTACAACGTGCATACCGATACGGTATCCATATATAACACCAATCGCCCGCAATGCTTGCTCACCGTGAAGACTTCGGGATACGAGCA
This sequence comes from uncultured Clostridia bacterium, assembly GCA_947589635.1. GTDB lineage: Bacteria > Bacillota > Clostridia > Christensenellales > CAG-917 > CAG-475. The sequence goes on from CANQCC010000006.1 coordinate 12,991, forward strand.
GGTGTTCGCCGCGGTCAACGACCCCGAGCACCTCGGCAAAGTCGCGGTCATATCGGACAGCGGCAACGCGTTTGGAACGGCTACGACAAAGATCTTCGACACGGGGCTGAGCACGCTTGGCACTACAAGGCAGAAGGTGGTAAGGCGAATAAGCATTTACACCTTGGTTCCCCTCACGCTCATCGTCAAACTTGACTACTCGCAGATGAGTTTTAACATCTTGGGTCAAGACAGCATGCAAAACATCTACGTGGACAAGGCGGGTGCGCTTGTAGGGGTAAGGATAACAAACTCGTCGGGCAAGGCGAATATCCCGCCGCTCGAGATGGAAGTCGACTTTATGAAAGAATAGGAGGAAATATGAACTTAAGCAATATCATATCGGAGCTCGAGGAACTCGAGGAGAGAGTGGCAAGACTGGAAGCGCTTGTCGGCGCCAATTAGGAGGAAAAACTATGGCAAAGTCATTTTGGGACGAATTCAAAGACCTCTTCAAAACGCCCGCTCAGCGCGAAGAGGAAAGAAAAAAGAGCATAGACGACGCCCTCGAAAGGGAAAAGGACGTAGTAAAACAGCTTGAAGAGCTGGACCAACAGTATAAGGAATCCCTCACGCCGGAGCCGGAACCCGACCTCGACGCGCTTTTCCCCGAGGATTCGGGACTGAGAGAGCGCAGCTACGACGCGCCCACCGACGAGGAGCTAAGACAGCAGGCGACGGATAAATTCGCCTCCGAAAAGGCCCTCAAGAGCGAAAAACTTAAGGACGATTACGACAAGGACGTCGCCAAAGCGGAAGAGAAAAAACAGGAGGCGCAGCAAAAACTCGACGAGAGCCTGCTTGGCATTGCCGAAAGCCTCAACGAACAGGGCGAAAACATAAAGGACAGCGCCGTGGAGCGCGGCGTCGCAAGAGGCAGCATCCTAAAAAGCGCTCTCGAGGAACTCGGCAAAAACATGGGCGCGGCGGCAAGCGAGAAGCGCAAACAGTACGAATCTTCGCTTGACGAGATAGACAAAAATATCGCCGCCCTGTCAAGCGAATACGAAAACGCGCTTGAAGAGCTGGACCTCAGCTACGCCGCCAAACTCAGCGACGAAATGGACAAACTCAAAAAGGAACGGGATAAGCAGGTGGAACAAATAGAGAAGTACAACGCAAATATCCGCGCGCAACAGGAAAAATACGCCCGCGAAAGAGAACAGGATATCGCGGAGTTTCTTCAAAAACGCGAACAGGAAAAGCTTGAAAAGCAGGCGGCGCACGAAAACTATGAGCGTACGCACGGGCTGAGCGGCGAAAAACAGAAAAACTATGCCGCGCGCTATGACATCGCGTATGAGTTTTACTCCTCGCTCGACCCCGAAATAGCCGCGGATGCCCTGGAAGCCTCGCCAAACATGAAGTATTATCTTGGAGTTTACTACAACAAGCTGCTCTCCGAACTTAAAAAGAGGGACGCCACCGGCGAAGTCTACTTTTGATGCAGGACTTAAATAGGGTCGCATTCGGCGAGATATAATTTCAGCTCCGAACTTGAAAAGAGAGCGCTTCAGACGAGGCCGTTTTAAGGGGCGAACTGAAAAGAGCGATATTTAAGACGAGGTCCGATTCAGGGCAGAACTTAAAGAGTGCGCCGCCGACGTGGTCTAAATTTGGGCATAACTTAAAATGAAAAGCGCTTGTCGCAGTTGATATGCTTGCGGCAAGCGCCGATTTTTTTTCGATTTTCAGGCTCTATCGATATTGTGGGAAAAGTTCCCGAAGGCGATGAGAATTTATATTTCTGTTTTTCTGTATTGATATCGGCATGGCAAATTTCGAAAGGGAATCGAATATTTTATCCCATCAGAATGCCGGTTTTTGAAAACTCATTCGCTTTTATTTATTCGTCGGAGTTTTGCACAAGCTCCTCTATGGTTGTCTGGTGGAAGATCACAAACTTGTCGAAGAAGGTGGCTATATCCTCGCGCACTTCGTCCGCCGAGCTGTCGAAAGCCACTTCGTGACGGGAGCCGGGGTAGAGGTGCAGCTCGCACGGGACGCCGAGAGAGCGATACATCGCGTCGAGTTTTTGCACGCCTTTGCCATAGTCGCCCAAAGGATCCTCGTCTCCGCTGAATATGCCTATCGCGGTGCCCGGATTGAGACGGGCGAGGCTCTGTTTTTTGTAAAGCTCCGCCGTGCCCTTCATCATGCTGTAGTAGAAGTTGACGCTCATGGGGACGTGGATAAATTCGTCGTCGGAAAGTTCCTCGCGGCGCTGTTTCACGCTGTTTAGCCACTGGAAGTCGCCGCTGTCGCCGCTGTACTTATAGTGAGTGCGGCCGATCTTGTCCACTATGGCGGGGCACCAATTGCTTGCGACAAGCCATATTGGGCGCACAAGGTCTCTGCCCAGCGAGAACAACCTCTTCATATAGCCCGTGCCGAGCAGGGCGATGGCTTTGACGTCCGTGCCCGCCTGCGCGAACGCCTGTGCAAGAAAACTGCCGTAGCTGTGTCCAAGCAAAAATACGGGAAGGGAATACTTTTCCTTAAGCCAATCGCGGAAGAACAACTCGTCCCGGAGCGTGTCGTGAAATACGTCGCCGAAGGGTTTGCCAAGCTCCTCTTTCTTTTCCGTCCTGCCGTGACCGCGATGGTCGTCGGCAAAGACGATGTATCCGCGGCTGTTGAAATAGCGCGCAAGTTCGTCATACCTGCCCGCGTATTCTCCCATCCCGTGCAACAGCTGTATCACCCCGCGAGGAATTTCCACTTTGTCCCACAAGGTGACGAATATCTGTTTGCCGTCAAAGCTTTCAAGCCAGAAACATTGCATAAGACACCTTACGATAAGTATAACAAACCGCGCGCGCTATTACAACAAAAAATTGCATATAATCTTTGCGCTCGCCGCATTTTTTTGCGCGCCCACGCTTTTTCGGCGAAGTTTTGTCCGCCTTGCGCCAAAACCGCGCAAACGCCTCGCAAAATGCATAATTATGCGAAATATGTCGCATTTTATGCATAAATGCCGCCTGTTTATGCTTAAGAAATTCTTCAGAATGAATATTTATGTAATTTGGTTGACAGAATCAACAATCGGACGTAAGATGTTGATATATAATTATTAAACGTTGAATTATATACTTCTAAATAAGCGGGCGCGCTTGCGCCCATATGAGGCGGCGTATGAGAGAGAACGTAAAAAAGGCGCTTTTAATACTTTGCATACTGTTGTTGATCGCGGCGGTCTTTGTGGGCTGCAACAAAAGTGACGGCGACGTCACCTATACCGTTACGATAAAGGGAGACGGCGGCGCGCCTGTTGCAAACGCTTCCGTTTACGTGCTTAAGGATGGCGAAACTTTTATGGCGGGCAAGACGGGCACGGACGGAGTATACGTTTTCAAAGCCGCAAAATACAACTACGGCATAACGCTTGCGGGCTTGCCGAGCGGATATATGTACAGTGGAGACGCCTATTATTTTGAGGACGGAAAAAACACGCTTGAGATATCCTTGATGAGCGCTACGTCATCGGTCACGCTTCTTGATGGCGAATTTGGCATAATAGTCGCCAATGCGGGCGGGCTCAGGCTGCAGGGAGTAAGCGTGGAGGTTTCGCTTGCGGGCGGCGAAGTGGCAAACGGCGTCACGGGGCAGAATGTATCCGGCATACAGGGCGGCTCCTCCCCATACGGCGCGTTCATCTTCAAGGGGGACGCGGCAAGATACAACATAAAACTTACAAACCTGCCCGCGGGCTATGAGGAGAGCGAGGGCAGAGTGTTCACTGCGGACGGAGAAAGCAATCCGTATACGGTCGAAGTGCAGTCAAAATTGCTCTCCGCGCCCGAGGAAGGCAAACGATACGCGCCCGGCGACGTCTTCTTTGATTTTGAGATAAAGGACGTCATAAGCGGCAGACAATATAAGCTGTCTAATCTGCTTGAAAGCAAAAAGATGGTGTTGCTAAACTTCTGGAATACGGCGTGCGCGCCTTGCATGAGCGAGATGCCTTCGCTTGCCATATCCTATGAAAATCACAAGAACGACGTGGAAGTGCTTGCCATCAGCGTCATCTTGTCCTATTGGAACACCGAAACCGAGATAATAAACACATACAATTCGTTAAATCCCAAGCCGACATTCCCGATGTTTGCGGACGGGCCCACTCCCGCGACGGGCATAGTGGCGTTCACAAGGTATCTTGACCTCGGCTCGATCCCGAAGTCCCTGGTCATTGACAGGTACGGAGTCGTCGCGCTGTTGCATACGGGTTCTATGGGAACGGCGGAGTTTGACGAGATATTTGAGGAATATTCCGCGGACGATTACAGGCAGTCTCCCATTCCCGGCGCTTCGGGAGGAGAGGAGGAGCAGCCTCAGGTCGAGCGCGTGGAGCCAAGCGTGACTCAGGCTTCGAGCGACAGCATAAAGGCGAAGATAAACGGCAGCGGCTTCGACGGCGAATGGTATCCCGAAAGCGAGTCCGCAGACGCAAAATACTCCTGGCCGTGGCAGGTCGGCAGCATTACGGACGCCGGCAGGCAGGTGGACGTGCTTACGCCCGCAAACCATGCCGTGCCGTACTCGTTTGCGACTATAAAGACCAAGGTAACGGTGTCGCAAAGCGATATCGATAACGGCGGCAATGTGGCGCTTGTGTTCGACCTCAAATATCAGACTGAAGACTACGGAGACTATTTTTACGTGATAGTCAACAACGACCTTGTGTACGAGTTTACGGGGACGGAGCACTTCGCCAATTGGCAGAGCTGTTACGCCTTTGTTGCGGACGAGCCTGGCGAATACGAGATGACCCTGCTTTACGACAAAGACCAGCAGGTGGACGGCGGCGCGGACGTAGTGTACGTAAAGGACGTGCGCCTTGTGCCGGAGTCATACATAGACGCCAACGAGAGGACGCTTGATATGCCTCGCGACGCGGCGAAGAGATACGATCCCTCGACAAAGACCTTCGGATATTATGCGGACGCGGAGCTTGCCCCCGACGGATATTATCACTACGGCGACGCAAGCGGCCCATATCTGCTTGCAAATCTGTACAAGATCATGGCGTTCAATGCGCGAGGATTCGACTCCAATGTGTCGGAGGCGACGGTGGCGGGCTTCTTCAACTATAATACCGTTCCCGCCGAAGATCCCTCTTATGACCCATCGCTTGACAAAAGCGACGACATCACGCCGTATCTTATGGCGGCAAACAACTCCGAGCTTCCCGGGCTCACCGTGGTCACGAAGGAGCTTGCCGATCTGCTTGACGAATTTGCAAAGAGCAGATTTGCCGAGTGCGTAAGCGGCAGTTGGAAGGAATTTTGCATATGGTTTGAGCACTACGGCAACGACCCCTCCGACATCGGCATCTGCGAGGAGTCCAAAAATCCCGTGCGCGGCCTCATGAAACAGAGCGCAATTCCTATGGTCGAGGTGCACGTCGGCGAGTTTGAAAACCTTGGCAACATAGACTCAAGATACAAAAATCAGGTGGACGTCAACCGCATTATCGTCCCGCGCGGCATAATGTACAAGATAGTGCCTGACGTAAGCGGCGCATATCGTTTCCGCTCGCAAAGCTCCGCGGGCAGCGACACTACGGCGTGGCTGAGGGACGAGGCCTGCTCCATGGAGCAATGCCTTGTGGAATACGGCTCCGAGCGCGAGTGGGGAGACGCGGAATACAATTTTGTGCTGACCTGGTATCTCGAAGAGGGCAAGACGTACTATCTGTCCGTTTCGACGGCTGACGTGGGCGGCACGGCGAAATTCACATTCACCACGGAGTACCTCGGCGAGGAATTTTACAGTTGGCAGAACGTCTCCACAAACGCCGTGACGTTTACGGATACGGGCAGCGATACGGATATCGGCGAGCTGAGGAACGTCTTGAACGCCTATCCCGTGCTTGCTCCCGACGGCTACTATTATGACGCGGTGCGAGATGAAGACGGCGCGCCGATCGCTGGCAGAGGCGGCGCGTATACGCCTGATATGAGCGATCCCATATACGTGGACTTCTTCACGATGACAAGCTTCATGCCCGAGACACTTTCCGATATCATTGATATGGGCGAGACAAACGCGGTGCTTAGCAGACTGTGGACGGCGGTCTTCCCGCGCGTGTTCGGCGACAGCGTGAACGGCTTGCCGCAATCGAGGTTTACCGAACTTGTCGACCTCAACGACGGGGAGCCGCTTTCGGACCAGGATTGGATAGATATTGCGGCGGCGCTGACGGCGACATATGGCGATACGGTCTATTTTGATACGGAGTCGGACGTCTTTACCGCCCTGATGGAGTGCAACACCGTTTCGGACATTATAAACGCCCTCAAGAGGTTTTTCTTAAGCGCGTTCGATTTTTCGGCATGGACGGATATATTTGCGCAGCTCGGCTATACGAACGTTGGCAACTTTTCCAACCTTGCGAAGGAATACAGAGAGAAAGCGCGCGCTACGCTTGAAGCTCCGGAGTTTTCGGACGCGCAACACGACGGTTATGTGCGCGGCGGGGTCAGATACGGCATGGACGCGGGCGCTGTGAGACTTGACAGCATCATCCAACCCGTCCTCGAACTGTTTGCGAGGAGATACGGTTGGCTTGAGCTCGGCACGGATTGGGTAAGACTTTGCAAACATTATGAGCGCATCGGCGCTTATCAAGGATAATTAAGTTTTTGGAGGCATATATGAAAAAAAGTGCGAAAATTCTTGTATTGATATTGAGCTTGGTCGTTCTGGCGGCCGCGGCGTTTGCTCTTGTCGCATGCGACAAGGGAGGAGGAAACGAACTTAAGGCGCACGCGGGTCAATACAACATCGGAGTGTACCTCGAGGACGGCTCGCCCGTCGAGGGAGTGTCCGTCCAACTTTGCATAGTTGTGGGTGAGGATCCGCTTGAGCTTGGCGAGTGCTACAACGCAAAAGCGACGGATAAAAACGGCATCTCCACACAGGTCTACGCCGAGGAGCTTATGCAGGTGCACATCATGGCAAACTCCGTCCCGGAAGGCTATGCGGTCAAGGACGCCGAACTCAATCCCGAAGGCACAATTTACACTCTCGATAAGCTTATCGCGATCGGCGAGGCCATGAAGGTCGTGCTTGTCAAGCAGGCGTAAGACGTTTTGCCTGACTTTTTCCACGCAAAACAGGCGAGGGGGAATCGGAGGTTTTATGAAAAGGAATATAAAATTTATCATCGTTTTGACGGCGCTTATTCTTGTCCTTGCGCTTGGGGTATGCCTTGCGGCGTGCAACAAGGATGGCGACGACGCCGACAAAAACGCGGTCTACAGCGTAAAGTTGCTTAAGCCGTACGGCGAGGGCGCGGCGGCGGGATATACCGTCACGTTCAGCGCGACGGCGGACGAAAACGACAAGGCGAGCGCGGTTACTGGACAGGACGGCGTTGCAAGCGTCAAGCTTAAGAGCGAAGCGGGTTGCAAAATATCCATAAGCGGCGATTTCAGCGCGTATCAGAATCCTTGCGACTTCGGCGAGATAACCCTCGCCAAGGACGAGCCGTTGAGCGTAGAGCTTTACGACAGAGCGGGACTGTATGTGCCCAATCTTAACTATGCGGACTTTTCACGCGGCACGGGCGCTGCAAAATACAACGAGAACGGACAGGATCCCGAATCAGGCGTAGGCCAACTCGACTCGCAAAAATTCAACCCCTATCAGGCGGTCATAGGCAGCTATAAACTTAAGTTTACAAGCGCGGATCAAAAGATATATATCGCCTTCAACTCCAACACCACGGAGGACGGCGTATACAGAATTTATTCCCGCGGCGGAGTGGACGCGACGGTGCAACAGCTTGTGGGCGATCCCAGGACGAACGGCGTGCGCAATCCCGGACCCTTGGCGGAGATAGACCGTATGCTCTTATTCAATGACGACGCAAATCCCGCCGTCAAGAATTTCAGCCTCGACTTTATTCATAACGAGGGCGTTACAGAGGGACACACCGTGAACGGAGTATGCTATTTCGAACTTGCCTTGAAAGACGCGACGCATGTGGATAAGGAATTTGCCGTCTGCTTCGAGTATGTGGGGCAATATACTCCTCTTCCGCCTACGATCGTCACGGATATTCGCGCAAACTATGAGGTCATCAAGGCGATAAGGCCTGCGGGCGCGCTTAATATGATACCTCTCAGCGCGGGCGATTTCGAAGTCGTGTACAGCGAAGCAGATAAATATTATCACCTTGGAAGCGCGGACGGCCCCGTGTTGTACGTCAACCTCACGGCGCCTTGGCCTTGGGGAGTGACCGGCGAGGGGGACATTCCGTTGACGTTTATGTTGCGCTGCTCGTACGGCAACGTGTACGAGTGGAGCTTTGACGACGGAGTCACCTCCGAAAATTGGCTCACCTTCCTCTTCGATCATATCGGTTGGTACGACCTTGTCTCGGACGGTCAGGGCGGAAGTTGGTATCAGTTGAGATCGGACGCGGTCAACTATTGCAACGCCGACGGCTACTATCCCGTGACGGAACAGATGAAGCAATTTTTGACTCTGCTGTATAAGGATCTCACCGTGCAAGCCTTATATTTCCAGGAGAATAATTATGCCAACATAAAGTGGGTGCTGCCCGAGGGCGACGAATGGATATTTATGTGCGGCTACTACGGCGAGCAATACACCGGGCGCGACTATGCGGGCGGCAGCGGCAGCGAAAACGACCCCTATCAGCTTAAGAAAGCGGGCGAATTCAGCGTCGAAGTCCCCGCGGGCGGAGCGATCTGGTACACCTCAAACGTCAACTTCGATGTAGTTACCAACACTGCGGGCGCGGTCATCTCGTACGGCGGGCATGACTATGCGGCGGGCGAGACGGTAAACGTCAAAGGCTCCGCTCAAAAGTTCTCCGTAAAGCTGCAAAGCGGCGCGGCGGGACAGGTCACTATTTCAGTAAAGCGCGGCACGACTGGCGCGGGCACCGAGGATTCGCCGTATATCCCAAGCGCGGTCGAAGGCGTGTACAGCTATGCGTCATCGGGAAGCGACGCCGTATACTTTGCTTTCCGCGCGGCGCGTAAGACCACATATGATCTGACGGCGACTACGGCGGCGGGAAAACTCGCGATAAAGTTGTACGACGCCGACGAGCCGGAGACTGCTATCATAGATTGGAACAACTCGGAAGGGCAAACGTTAAACTTCACGCTTGACGCCAATAAGGAATATTTTCTGCTTGCCTCAGATCCCACGTCTTCGGGCGCGACGCTCGCGTTTGAAATTGCCGTGAGCAGCGTGCAAAGCTCGCAGACTGTTGACGAGGGCGGCAGAGACGATACCGATCACGTGGCGTTTGTGGATGATATTTCAACATTCTACGGCGCGCAGAAGCTTGAGTTTATCACCGCTTCCGCGGGCGAGACTCCTTCGGCGCAATATTGGTCCTTTGCGGCTCCCGCAAACACTACTCTGACCATAAGGGCGGGAAGCGGGCTTGTGGTGGCGCTTTATTACACCAACAGCTCCACGCACGTGCAGAACAAGCTGCAGTCGGACGAAAACGGCAGCTTTGTGTATGGCAGTGTGGCAAGCAATACAATAACCGCGCCTCTCATAGCGGGGCAGAGCTATATCTTGTCCGCTTCGGCAAGCGTTGCTGGAGTTTACGATCTCAATATCGCAAGCTCCGTCGGCGGCAGAGTGGAAGAGGTCGGCGAGCTCGGCAGCAGCAAGGAACTCGCCATCGAGATCACGCTCGAACAGCTGCTTGGTATGACCTCTGTAGAGATAAAGGTCGCAAACCAGCCCGTATACTATAAGATAGCCGTGGACAGCGACGTCACGCTCACTCTCACAAGCAGCACCGACGGCGCCGTCATAGTGTTTGAATCTACGGGTCTCAGCAGGCCTACGGGCGAACAGCAGGAGGGCACGGACGGACAGATGCACGACGTTTATACCGACGAGGACTATTATTCCAACTCCTCGGACGCTACCGACGCGAACGACCTCATCGCCTTTACGCTGCACGCGGGAGAGGATGGCGAAGCATATTACATCATCACCTTCAACCTTAGCGAGGCGGACAGCGTGCGCTTCAGTGTAACGCAAGCTCAATGAAAACTCGATTCGGAGATAACCAAACGTAAGATCTGATCTTAATAAAAACGAAAAACGGACGGAAATTTCCGTCCGTTTTGCTTATACACCGTATGCGTTTGCACTGACAAGATGAATTGCCTTTGTTTTTCATCGGCTGCCGATTTAAGCCGCCAGATACCCGGTTTTGCGCCTTTTTTGTCGGCGGATATGCCGCGAGGCGATCAATTTTCCCCTTCTTCCAAGCCCGAGATGGCGTTTTGCGTCGCGCGCTCAAGCGAGGCGTAGTCAAGCTTGCCCTGATGTATGAAGGAGAAGTTTCCGTCAGCGTTTACTATCAGCGTGATCGGCCAGGAATCTTTGCCGCCCAGCAGCTGGAAAGTCTTGCAAGTCGAGCCGCTTATGACGTCCTGCCCGAAAAGAATTTTGCCCCAATTGTGGTTTTTGATATATCTGCCTACATACTCGTCCTGAGACATGCCGCGTGGCGCGTCCGTGGATACGCCGTGTATCGCGATGACCTCGACTTCGGGATAGTTCTCCTTGAGAAGCTCGAAGTCGGGAAGCTCCTCCACGCAAGGGCCGCACCAGGTCGCCCAGAAGTTTATCACCGTCACTTTACCCAGGCGGTCGCTCATCTTAAAGACGTCCTTTGTGTGGACAAAATTGCCGTCCGCGTCCTGTTTGTACAGCGTGACCTCAAAGTCGGGGCAGGGCGAGCCAATCTCGATGACTATGCTTTCGGGTTGGTCAAGCAGCGCGTAGTAGGTTATCGCGCCTATCAGCAGCGCGAGCGCAAGCACGACCGCCACTGTCTTTATGATAAACGCGGGGCTTTTGAGTTTTGCTTTCAGCGCCGCTTTCTTTGCGGTCCCTCCCGCGTCTTTTTTGTCCGCGCCTTTTTTGTCGTCGAGGGTCTTTGTCACGCCCTCTTCGCGGCCTTCGACAGGCGCGGCGTCCTTGTCGGAGCAGGCGGGGCGCATGATATCTTCCGCCTCTATATTTCCCTGAGAATTTTCCTCGTTTTCGCGCGAATCGGGCGTTGAAGAGCTTATATTCGCTTGGTTATCTTCGTCTTTTGCGCTTTCGCCGCCCGGAAGTCCGCTGTCGGAAGCGTAAGAGGGAAGCGCCATC
>CANQCC010000007.1 GCA_947589635.1 uncultured Clostridia bacterium
GATTGCCCGAAGCCATGTTCTTGCCGTAGCACTTCACGCATACGCCGTTTCTCGTCTTGCAAGTGAGGATGGAGCGGATGAGCACGCCGGGTTGATGGTGCATATCCGAGCCGTTCTTCTCCCAATAAGCGGTGAGGATGTTGTCTATCTCCTTCGCCTTATCCGTGGAGATGAGCGTATCCGCCTCGCAGATGATCTCGCCGGTTTCGGGGTTTACCACGTCGTTTATGGTGTATCTTCCCGCGATTCTGTCGGCAAGCGCCTCGATGACGCTCTTCTCGTCGCGGATAGCCGTGATAAACGTGCCCTTGTTGTCGCCGCAATCCTGCTCGCGCACTATGACGGAGTGGGATACGTCGACGAGACGTCTTGTCAGATAGCCGGAGTCCGCGGTCTTGAGCGCGGTGTCCGCCAAGCCCTTTCTGCCGCCGTGCGAAGAGATGAAGTATTCAAGAACAGACAAGCCTTCGCGGAAGGAGGAACGTACGGGAAGCTCTATCGTTCTGCCCGACGGGTCCGCCATGAGTCCGCGCATACCTGCAAGCTGTCTTATCTGGCCCATGCTTCCGCGCGCGCCGGAGTTTGCCATCATCCATATCGGGTTGAAGTCGTCAAGGCCTTTCTTGAGTTCTTCCTCGACCTTATCTGCGGCTTCTTTCCATATCTTGATTATCTCTTTATAACGTCCCTCGTCCGAGAACACGCCGCGCGCATGCAGTTTTTCGATCTTGACCACCTGCGCCTCCGCGTCGGCGACTATTTTCTTCTTGTCGCCGGGGATGTGCATGTCGAATACGGACGCCGTGATAGCCCCTATCGTGGAGTACTTGTATCCAAGCGCCTTGATGTTGTCAAGCATTGCCGCCGTCTCGGTCGCGCCGTGATACTTGAAGCAGTTGTCGACGATCATGCTGAGCTGCTTCTTGCCGATAGCCATCGCCTTCTTGCCGAGCACTTTCTGGATGCTCTCTCTAAGTGCGGTGATCTCGCGCTTGAAGTTCTCCTCGTCGTCGATATTCAGATCGCCAGCCTCGATGATAGCGGCCCTGATCTTGTCTATCTGAGCGTCGGTGAGATCCTGCCTCTTTAATATTGTACGCGCGTGCGCATAAGCGCCCTCTCCCCAATCTCCGCGAGCAAGATCCACTATCGCGTGGAATTGCTTCTGATCGATGTTGGAGTGCACGCCGAGGATGCCTTCGACCTCAAGCTGTCCTCTCAGCTCCGGCACGCTTCTGTCAATGAATTGCAGATCCTGCGGGATGTTGTTGTTGAAGATGCAGCGGCCCAGCGTTGTGTGCAGCAGCTGATTTTCCTTTGTGCCGTCCTCGTGCACGACGGGAACGCGGATATAGCAAAGGGATTGCAGCGTCAACGCCTTCTCGTTGTATGCAAGCACTGCCTCGTCAAACGAGCTGTAATAGTTGCCTTCGCCGACTGCGCCCGGCTTGACTATGGTCAGATAGTAGGAGCCTATGACCATGTCCTGCGTGGGCGACACGATAGGTTTGCCGTCGCTGAGCTTGAGGATGTTGTTTGTGCAAAGCATAAGTATCCTCGCCTCTGCCTGCGCCTCTATCGAAAGCGGGACGTGCACGGCCATCTGGTCGCCGTCGAAGTCCGCGTTGAACGCGCCGCAAGCAAGCGGGTGAAGTTTTATCGCTCTGCCCTCGACAAGCACGGGCTCGAACGCCTGTATGCCGAGGCGGTGAAGCGTAGGCGCGCGGTTGAGCAGCACCGGGTGATCCTTGATTATCTCCTCAAGGATATCCCACACCTGATTTTTGCCCGTATCCACAAAGCGCTTTGCGCTCTTGATGTTGTGGCAGAGGTTGCGCTCCACAAGTTTATTCATTATAAAGGGCTTGAACAGCTCGAGCGCCATTTCCTTCGGCAGACCGCACTGATACAGCTTGAGTTCGGGGCCGACGACTATGACCGAACGTCCGGAATAGTCCACGCGCTTGCCAAGCAAGTTCTGACGGAAACGTCCCTGCTTGCCGCGCAGCATGCCCGAAAGAGACTTGAGGTCTCTGTTGCCGGGGCCTGCGACAGCCTTTCCTCTGCGGCCGTTGTCGATAAGCGCGTCGACCGCCTCCTGAAGCATTCTCTTCTCGTTGTGCACGATGATTTCGGGCGCGCCGAGTTCCTTTAACTTCTTAAGACGATTGTTGCGGTTGATGACGCGACGATACAGGTCGTTAAGGTCGCTCGTCGCAAAACGTCCGCCGTCAAGCTGCACCATTGGACGAAGTTCGGGAGGAAGTACGGGAAGCACGTCAAGCACCATCCATTCGGGTCTGTTGCCCGATTGACGGAAAGCTTCGACGACTTCAAGCCTCTTGACTGCCTTCATCCTCTTTTGGCCCATGGAGCTTGCGATTATTGCTTTCAACTGCTTGCTCTCCTCGTCGAGGTCGATCTCCATAAGCAGCTCTTTGACCGCTTCCGCGCCCATGCCGACTCTGAAGTCCTTGGAATCGTATTTGTCAAGCAGATCGCGGTACTCCTTGTCCGAGATGACCTGCTTTTTGGTGAGTTCCTCCGCCTTGCCGGGGTCGAGCACTATGTAGGACACAAAGTACACCACTTGCTCGAGGTCCTTGGGCGAGATGTCAAGCAAAATGCTTATGCGGGAGGGCACGCCCCTCAGATACCAGATGTGAGTCACGGGCGAGGCAAGCTCGATGTGGCCCATTCTGTCGCGGCGCACCTTTGATTTGGTGACTTCGACGCCGCACTTTTCGCACACTACGCCCTTATAGCGGATGCGCTTATATCTTCCGCAATGACACTCCCAGTCCTTTGTGGGTCCGAAGATCTTCTCGCAGAAGAGTCCGTCCTTTTCGGGCTTCTGAGTGCGGTAATTTATTGTTTCGGGCTTAGTCACCTCGCCGTAAGACCACTCTCTGATCTTTTCGGGGGAGGCTATGCCAATTTGTATCGCGTCAAAATTGCTGAGTTCGTACATACTGTGTCTCCTTTATTCCTCGTCGGGATCCTGCGCGGGCGTTCCGAACAGCTCGCTGAGGTCTGTGGTGCCCTCCGTGAGAGAGCTGAAGAAGTCTTCGTCGTCGCCGTCGCCGTCTGCGTCAAACGCGCCGTCCGAGACTCCGCCCATAGGATTGTCGAAGTTGAACAAGCCGTCGCCGCCGCCTTCGCCGAAACCGCTGAAGATGTTGCCCTCGCCGGAGAGGATATCCACCTCCTTAAGCTCCTGCGGGCGCTTGGGACGCGCGTCAAATTCGGAATCGTCGTCGACATAGTCGCGAAGTTTGATCTCGTCGCGGTCCTCGGTGAGCACTTTGACGTCGAGCGCAAGGCTCTTAAGCTCCTTGACCAACACCTTGAAAGATTCCGGAATGCCGGGCTCCGACACGTTGTTGCCCTTGACTATGCTCTCGTATGTCTTGACTCTGCCCACGACGTCGTCCGACTTGACCGTCAGGATCTCCTGCAGCATGTTCGCCGCGCCGTACGCCTCGAGCGCCCAGACTTCCATTTCGCCGAAGCGCTGTCCGCCGAATTGCGCCTTTCCGCCGAGAGGCTGCTGCGTGACAAGGCTGTAGGGGCCCGTCGACCTTGCGTGGATCTTATCGTCCACGAGGTGATGCAGCTTGAGATAGTACATATATCCGACCGTCGCGCGATTTTCAAACGGTTCGCCCGTTCTGCCGTCGTACAGCTGGATCTTGCCGTCGACCTCGCCCTTTTCGTTGACGATGCCGTATTGCTGGAAGAGCGCCTTTATGTCCTGCTCGTTCGCGCCGTCAAAGACGGGGGTGGCTATCTTCCAATCGAGCATATGCGCGATGAGTCCAAGGTGGACCTCAAGCACCTGACCGATGTTCATACGGGAAGGCACGCCGAGGGGGTTGAGCACTATCTGCAAAGGAGTGCCGTCCGCCATGAAAGGCATATCCTCTTTGGGCAGCACGCGGCTGACGACGCCCTTGTTGCCGTGACGACCCGCCATCTTGTCGCCGACGGATATCTTACGCTTTTGCGCTATGTAGACGCGCACAAGTTTGTTGACGCCGGGCGCAAGCTCGTCCTTGTTCTTTCTTGTGAACACCTTGACGTCGACGACTATGCCGCCTTCGCCGTTGGGGACTCTCAGGGAGGTGTCGCGCACTTCTCTTGCCTTTTCGCCGAATATCGCGCGGAGCAGTCTCTCTTCGGGAGTGAGCTCCGTCTCGCCCTTAGGCGTCACTTTTCCGACGAGGATATCGCTTGCCTTGACCTCCGCGCCGACTCTGACGATGCCTTCCTCGTCGAGGTTCTTCAAAGCCTCCTCGCTGAGGTTGGGGATGTCGCGCGTGATCTGCTCCTCGCCAAGCTTGGTGTCGCGGCACTCGATCTCGTACTCCTCGATATGTATGGACGTATAAAGATCGTCGCGTACAAGCTCCTCGCTTATCAAAACGGCGTCCTCATAGTTGTAGCCTTCCCAGCTTAAAAAGCCGATGAGCATGTTTCTTCCAAGCGCAAGCTCGCCCTGATCGCAGGCGGGGCCGTCCGCAAGCACGGTGCCCTCTCTGACAAGGTCGCCCTTATCGTTGTAGACGGGCCCGAATACCGCGTCGCCCTTGTTGACGATCGGATGCTGATTGATGCAGGTGGACTGGTTGGAGCGCTCGAATTTGTTGAGAGTATACACGTCTTCGCTGCCGTCGGGACACGCCACGATTATCTTTTTGCTGTCCACATATTTGACATAGCCGTCTCTCTTGGCTATCTTCAGCACGCCGCTGTCGTACGCGATCTTATGCTCCACGCCCGTGGCTATCATGGGCGCTTCGGGCTTGAGAAGAGGCACCGCCTGGCGTTGCATGTTGGATCCCATCAGCGCGCGGTTGGTATCGTCGTTCTCAAGGAAGGGAATGAGCGCGGTCGCTATGGATATCAACTGTTTGGGGTTGACGTCCATATAGTCCGCCCTGAATTTGGGCACTTCGCGGATGTCCTTGCGGATACGGCAATTGACGCGGTTTCTCACGAAGCGGCTGTTTTCGTCCAGCTCCTCGTTGGCTTGCGCTATGACGTATTTGTCCTCTTCGTCCGCCGCCATATACACGACCTCGTCGGTGACGTAGCTGTCCACGACTTTGCCGCTTTCGTCATAGATCTTCTCTATCCTGCGATAGGGGGTCTCGATAAAGCCGTACTCGTTTACCTTCGCGTAGCTTGAAAGAGAGGTGATAAGACCGATGTTCTGACCTTCGGGGGTCTCTATCGGGCACATGCGCCCATAGTGGGAGTGGTGAACGTCGCGCACTTCGAAGCTGGCGCGCTCCCTGTTGAGGCCGCCGGGGCCGAGAGCGGAAAGTTTACGCTTGTGCGTAAGCTCCGCAATGGGGTTGGGCTGATCCATGAACTGAGAAAGCTGCGAGGAGCCGAAAAACTCCTTGATCGCGCTTGTCACGGGCCTTATGTTGATGAGCGTCTGAGGCGTTATCTCAGAATTTTCCTGAGCGGACGCCATTCTTTCACGGATGACTCTCTCAAGACGGGAGATGCCTATGCGGAATTGATTTTGCAGCAGCTCGCCCACGGCGCGCACGCGGCGGTTGGACAGATGGTCTATGTCGTCGCATGTGCCAAAGCCGTATCTCAACCCGAGGTTGTAGTTGGTGACGGAGACTATGTCGTCAAGCGTGATGTGCTTGTAAACAAGCTCGTCCCTGCTGGCCTTGATCGCGTACAGCAACTCCTGCTTGCTGCCCTCGAACTCCTTGAGGAGGTCTTTGAGTTTGGGCCAATACACCTTTTCGAGGATGCCCAGCTCCCGCGGGTTGCAATCCACAAAGGCGTCAAGATCTACGGTGTTGTTGCCGATGATCTTGAATGACTTCTTCTTGCCGTCCTTGTCGACGTATTCGACATATGCTTCGTTGACGGCGTTGTTTTGAATCTCCTTGCCTTTTTCTTCGGTGATGACGTCGCCCTTTTGCGCGAGGATCTCGCCCGTGACGGGGCTGACTATCTTTTCGGCGAGCGTAAGGCCGACAAGACGCGTGCCGATGGCAAGTTTTTTGTTGTATTTATAGCGACCCACTCTTGCAAGATCGTAGCGCTTATAGTCATAGAACGTGTTTTGGATTAGCACGTTTGCGCCTTCGACAGTGGGGACTTCGCCCGGACGCAGACGGCGGAACAGGTCAATCTTGCCCTGCTCTTCCGACTTGCATGCGGGATCCTTCTCGCAAGTATTCTTTATCATCTCGTCGCCGCCGAACAGCTTGATAAGCTCCTCATCGGTGCCGTATCCGAGAGCGCGCAGAAGAGTGGTGGAGGGGATCTTCCTCATCCTGTCCACGTGCACCCACTGAACGTCGTTGCTGTCCTGCTCGTACTCAAGCCAGGCGCCGCGGTTGGGAATGACCGTAGTCGCGAAACGCGGAACGCCGTTTTTGTCGAGCACTCTGTCGTTGTAGACGCCCGGGCTTCTGACAAGCTGACTGACTATGACGCGCTCCGCTCCGTTTATGACGAATGAACCCGCTTCCGTCATAAGAGGGAAATCGCCCATGAAGACTTCCTGCTCGACAACTTCGCCCGTGTCCTTTATCTTCAGACGCGTTTTGACTTTGAGAGGCACCGCGTATGTGGCGTCGCGATCCTTGCACTCCTTGACGGAATACTTCGGCTCGCCGTCGAATCTGTGCGACAGAAACTCCAATTCAAGCTTGCCGGAGAAATCCGAGATGGGGGAGTAATCCGCGAAAACCTCGTCAATGCCCTCGCCGATAAAACTCTGATAGGAGCTTTTTTGCACTTCGATGAGGTACGGAATGGGAAGGACGTTCTTTATCTTTGAAAAGTCGCGTCTTTCCGTCTTGCCGTACATTTCATTGTGAATTTTTTGGGTCATTATATCCACTCCTTAATAAAATTGCGATTTTTTTTGGGAATCCGCCCGGGACCCCTTGCTTTTTTGATATTATTACGCGATAATGTATTTGTCTTATAACCCCCTACCCCCAAAAATCAGACTTTCGGGGGTAGAGATAAGTATTATTGCGCAGTTTTCCATTATAGCCATATTTGTCAAATCTGTCAAGAGTTTGTTTAGCAGTATTTCAAATTATTTTTTATAAATAAAAAATATCTCGCGCGTGGGCGGAAAAACCGAAAATTTCCGCGCAAATTTCTCATTTGACCCTCAAAATCGTTTTGAATTTGCCGCGCAAAAGAATATAATGTGCGTGGATAAAAGGAGGGATAAGAATATGATTATGTCCGAACTTTACGGCAGCATGGTCTTTGACGACCGCGCGATGGCAAAACGCCTTCCCAAGGAAACTTACCGCGAGCTCAAGCGCTGTTGCGAACAGGATCTGCCGCTCTCTTTGGACACGGCAAACATAATCGCCAACGCCATGAAGGATTGGGCGGTCGAAAAGGGAGTCACCCACTTCACGCATTGGTTTCAACCTCTCACGGGCATAACCGCGGAAAAACACGACAGCTTCATCGCCCCCACCAAGTCGGGCGGAGTCATAATGGAGCTGAGCGGCAAGGAGCTTATCAAAGGCGAACCCGACGCCAGCTCTTTCCCCAACGGCGGGCTGAGAAGTACCTTCGAGGCGCGCGGATACACGGCGTGGGATCCCACGTCCTACGCGTTTATAAAGGACGGCATTTTGTGCATTCCCACGGCGTTTTGCAGCTACAGAGGGGACGCGCTTGACAAAAAGACTCCTCTTTTGCGCTCCATGGAGGCTGTCAACAAGCAGGGGCTGAGGCTTTTGCACCTCTTCGGCAGGAAGACGGAACGCCTCAACATGACCGTCGGCCCGGAACAGGAATATTTTCTTGTGGATACCGCCGCTTTCAACAAGCGCAAGGACTTGTTCTATACGGGAAGGACGCTCTTCGGCGCCCGCCCTCCCAAGGGACAGGAGCTTGAAGACCACTATTTCGGCGCGATAAAGCCCCGCGTGGTCAAGTATATGAAGGAGCTTGACGAGGAGCTTTGGAAACTTGGCATCCTCGCCAAGACAAAGCACAACGAGGTCGCGCCCGCTCAGCACGAGTTTGCGCCCATATACACCACCGTCAACGTCGCCTCCGACCAGAATCAGCTTACTATGGAGATGATGAAGAAGGTCGCGGCAAAACACGGCATGACCTGCCTTCTGCACGAAAAGCCCTTCGACGGCGTAAACGGCAGCGGAAAGCACAACAATTGGTCGCTTTGCACCAACTTCGGGCACAATCTTTTCGAGCCGGGGCACAGCCCTCAGGACAACGCGCAATTTCTGCTTATAGTCGCCGCAGTCATAGCCGCCGTCGACGAGCATCAGGATCTGTTGCGCATATCCGTAGCCTCTCCCGGCAACGATCATCGCCTCGGCGCGAACGAGGCGCCTCCCGCGATAGTCAGCGTCTTCCTCGGCGAGGAGATAACCGGCATTCTGCAGGCGATAGCGGACGGAAGAGAATACTCCCGCCGCGCAGGATGCGACGTCAAAATAGGCGTGCACGTGCTGCCCAAATTTTCCATGGACAGCTCGGACAGAAACCGCACCTCTCCCTTCGCCTTCACGGGAAACAAATTCGAATTCCGCATGCCCGGCTCCGCTCAGTCCATAACCACGGTCAACGTCGTGCTCAACACGATAATGGCGGAGCAATTTGAAAAATTCTCCGACGAGCTTGAAAAGGCGGAGGACTTCAACCAGGGCATCACCGACATAATCCGCCGCGTCATGAACGAACACGGCCGCATAATCTTCAACGGCAACAACTACTCCGAAGATTGGGTGAAGGAGGCGAAACGCCGCGGGCTTTTGAACCTGCCCACCACGATAGACGCCCTGCCCTATATCACAAGCGAAAAGAACATAAAGCTATTTGAGAGTCAGGGCGTGTTTACAGAAGCGGAACTCAGATCCCGTCAGGAAATTTACGTCGAAAACTATTGCCGCCTGCTGCACATCGAGGCGATGACCATGCTCGACATGGCAAATATGGAGATAATCCCCGCCGCCATAAAATATAAGGGCGCCGTCGCCAAGGTCGCAAAGAATTGCCTGGCTGCGTCCGTCCCCGCCGACGACGAGAAAGAGATCGCCTCAAAACTTGCGTCCCTCATCCACTCCGCCCGCGAAGCCGTCCTCTCCCTTGAAAAAGCGGTCGATACGGCGCGCGCTCTCGGCGACAACATCAAAGGCGGCGAGTGCTACCGCGACAACGTCATCCCCGCAATGGCGGCCCTCAGAAAAGTCTGCGACGAGATGGAACTGAACATGGCGAAAGAGTACTATCCCATGCCCACCTACGGAGACCTGCTTTTCTCCGTACATTGACAGAAACCCGCGTTTATCTCGCTAAAATCGCATGATAAACGCCCGATATTGCAATTTTAATTGCGGCTTTGCTTTGACGTGAAGTCGCAATTTTTATTTTGAAAATATCCCTCTTGGCGCAAGCTGCGCGCCCTTATACTTTTATGTTTTTTGCTTACAAATGTCTGCCTCACCATTACTCTTTTTGTTTGCAAAAGCCTGCGCGCCATAAAATTGCATATCCCAAAAGCCGATCTCGCCATTGACTTTTTATCATTTTACACTTAAAGGGCAGCCGCGCAAAAATTTCAAGACGCCCCGCCCGGTGACTGATATGACGACGCCCGCCCGAATGGAATATATATACTTTAGAATGTATAAAAATATTTTTATATCAATATTGCTCAAGCAGTTGAAGGCGAAGGGGAAAGATGTTATAATATTCAAGAATAATTTTTTTGGAGGATAAAGGATAATCAATATGAATCAAACCACTAAGCCAAGTTCCAAAAAAGTATTGTTTACCGAGACCGTTTTGCGCGACGCAAATCAATCGTTGATCGCGACTCGTCTGCCCTATCGCGAATTTGAGGGCATATTGCCCGTCATGGACAAAGCGGGATATTATTCCGTGGAATGTTGGGGCGGCGCGGTGTTCGACGTATGTCTCAGATATCTTGACGAGGACCCCTGGAAAAGGCTTCGCGACCTGAGGAAAAACCTGCCCAACACAAAGTTGCAGATGCTTTTGCGCGGACAGAATCTGCTCGGTTACAAGCACTATCCCGACGAAGTCGTCAGGATGTTTGTAGAAAAGTCCGTTGAAAACGGCATAGACATCATCCGCATATTTGACGCGCTCAACGACCTTCGCAACATCGAAGTCGCCACCAAGACAGCGCTTAAATGCGGCGCGACGGTAAGCGGCACGCTCAGTTACACTCAGTCCCCCGTGCACACTCTCGCGGCGTTTGCAAAGCAGGCGAAGCAGATGGAGGACATGGGCGTTAACACGATATGCGTAAAAGATATGGCGGGCGTCATGACTCCAAGCGAGGCGTACGACCTGATAAGCGCGATAAAGGCGGAGGTCAAAATACCCGTAGTCCTGCACACGCATTGCACGACGGGCATGGCGTACATGACCTATATGAAAGCCATCGAGGCGGGCGTGGACGTCATAGACACCGCGACCTCCTGCTTCTCGGGCGGCACAAGCCAACCCGCTACGGAGACGCTCAACTATGCGCTGAAGCAGCTTGGATATGAGACGGGGCTTGACGACGCGGCGCTTAAAGAGGTCAACGATTTCTTCAAACCTCTCCGCGACAGATACATAAAAGAGGGTTTGCTCAATCCCAAGATGATGGCGACGGACACGGACGCGCTCAACTATAAAGTCCCGGGCGGCATGCTTTCCAACCTCGTAAGCCAACTCAAGGCGCAAAACGCCATGGATCGCTTTGAGGAAGTGCTTATCGAGACCCCAAAGGTGCGCGCGGACCTCGGCTATCCCCCTCTTGTCACCCCCATGAGCCAGATGGTAGGCGTGCAGGCGACCGCAAACGTCCTCGCGGGCGAGAGGTATAAGAACGTTTCAAAGGAAGTCAAGGCATATTGCCTTGGCGAATACGGCGTTGCGCCCGCCCCCATAAACCCCGAAGTGCTTAAACTTGTCCTCGGCGACGAAAAGCCCATCGAGGGCAGATACGCCGACACGCTTGAGCCCGTCTTTGAAAAGACGAAGGCGGAGCTTGCGGGCACGGCAAAATCTGACGAGGACGTGCTAAGCTACATCCTCTTCCCTCAGGTCGCGGAAAAATATTTCGCCGCGCGCAAGGCAAAGGAAGAGAAGATCGTAAAGTATACGATCGCTCCCGTGGAGGAATAAGCTATGAGCGCAAATATTCTTGCGGCAATTCTCGATAAGGAAGCTCGCCTTGGCGCGGTCGATTCGCTGCTGCTTGCCCTCATCGGGATAGTCATCGTGTTTATAGTGCTGATAGCGCTCATGCTTGTCGTGACCCTTCAGGGCAAGATCTTCGACGGCAGCGCGAAGCTCAAGCAAAAACACCCCGAATGGGCGGAAAAAGCCGCCGCAATAAAAAGCAAGTTCTCCATACGCAAAAAAGAAGAGCTCGCCGAAGAGGCGGCGCCCGAAGAGCTTGCAAGCGGCACTTGCGGGGAGCTTGTGCTTGTCGGCACGTCGGAACGCGACGCGGCTATGATAATGGCGATAGTCGCCGACAATACGAATACGCCTCTCAATCAATTGCGTTTCAAATCTATAAAGAGAGTGGAGGATGAAAATTTATGATTTATCGCGTAAGTTTGAACGGAAAGATATACGAAGTGGAAGTCGAAAAGGGCGAAGCGGTCATCAAGTCGGAATTTGACGCCGCCATTCCCACGGCGCAGCCCGCGGCAGTCGAAGCTCCCGCGGCAACTCCCGTCGCAGCGCCCGCCCATGCGGCAAGCGCAAGCGGCAGCGCGGCGGCAATCAAGGCGCCCATGCCCGGCAACATAAACGCCGTCAAGGTGACGGCGGGGCAATCCGTCAAAAAAGGCGACGTGCTTATAATTCTCGAGGCCATGAAGATGGAAAACGAGATCGTCGCCCCCAAGGACGGGAAAATAGGTCAGATCTATGTTCAGAAAGGCGCCGTCGTCGAAACGGGCGCGCCCCTTATCGAAGTCTTGTGAGGTAGGCTATGAACATAGGCGAAATTCTGAAAAATCTTTGGAACGGAAGCGGGTTTCATCTCTTCGGCGGCGACAACGGTTGGCAGTCGATAGTCATGATAATCGTCGCGCTGTTCTTCCTCTATCTCGGCATCAAAAAGAAGTTCGAGCCGTTGCTGCTTGTGGGCATAGCGTTCGGAATGTTGCTGACAAACCTTCCGGGCAGCGATATGTATCACAGCGAATGGTGGACGACGACGGACATAGATTATCTTGAGATCTTACGTCACGGCGGACTTCTCGACATCCTCTACATAGGCGTAAAGACGGGCGTATATCCCTGCCTCATCTTCATGGGCGTAGGCGCGATGACGGACTTTGGTCCCATGCTTTCCCGCCCAAGTTCGTTGATACTTGGCGCGGCGGCGCAGGGCGGCATATATCTTGTGCTTATCCTTGCGGCGGCGACGGGCATGTTCACGGGCGGCGAGGCGGCGTCCATATCCATAATAGCGGGCGCGGACGGCCCCACGGCGATATTCCTCACAAAGACGCTGGCGCCTCAATTGCTTGCGCCTATCGCGGTCGCGGCGTACAGCTATATGGCTCTCATTCCCCTGCTGCAACCTCCTTTTATGAAGTTGCTCACGACAAAGAAGGAGCGCATGGCGGTCATGACCTCCACAAGGCCCGTCAGCAAGAAGGAAAAGATAATCTTCCCCATCCTCGTCACCATACTTGTGTCGCTGCTTTTGCCCTCCGTGGCGCCTCTGCTCGGAAGCCTGATGTTCGGCAACCTGCTTAAGGAGTGCGGAGTCACCGAAAGGCTGTCCGACACGGCGCAGAACGCGCTTATGAACATAGTCACGCTTTTCCTCGGCATATCCGTAGGCGCGACGGCGGTCGGATCAGTGTTCCTCACCACGAAGACTTTGCTTATCATTGTGCTTGGCCTTGCGGGATTTGTGCTTGCGACGATATGCGGTCTGCTTATAGGCAAACTGCTTTACGTCATCTCCAAGGGCAAGATAAATCCGCTTATAGGTTCTGCCGGCGTCTCGGCGGTGCCCATGGCGGCGCGAGTCAGCAACACGGTCGGCTTGCAATACAACAAGGGCAACTACCTGCTTATGCACGCGATGGGACCAAACGTCGCGGGAGTCATAGGCTCGGCGGTCGCGGCGGGTTTCCTGCTTGCGGTATTTGCCTAACGCTTTATCGGTATCGCCGCTCCGTCATATAATGAGGGGGCGGCGCGCCGCTTGAAATCGGAGTCGGATGACAGACAGCAATCGCAAAAATTCGATGTTGGGCAGCGGTATTTTGGTCGTTTGCTCTCTGATTTGGGGGTTCGCGTTTATCCCTCAGAGGATGGCGACGACTACCATAGGCCACATTGCGTTCAACTGCCTGAGGTTTGTTCAGGCGGTCATTGTGCTTTTTGTCATCCTTCTCATTTTTAATTTTGTAAACAAGAAGCGCGGCATAAAGACCCCGGGCTGGAATAAGGATACGATCTTAGGCGGCGCTCTTGCGGGCATTTCCCTGTTTCTTGCGACAAATCTTCAACAATACGGGCTTGCCACGTCCACGGTGGGAAAGGCAAGTTTTATCACGGCGATGTATATCGTGTTTGTGCCTCTGCTCGGGCTGTTGATGGGAAAGCGCCCAAGTCTCAACTGCTGCTACGCGATAGTCATTGCCATGGCGGGCTTCTTTATGTTGTGCATAGAGGACGGGCTTAAGATAGAGCTTGGCGACGCGCTTTTGTTGCTTTGCGCGCTGCTACTGTCCATGCAGATAAGTTTTATCGACATATTCTGCAAGGACGCCGACCCTCTCAAGCTGACTTTCGTACAATTTTTGGTATGCGCGCTCCTCGGGATCCCCGCGATGGCGATCGTCGGTTTCCCGTCCGGGGCGGAAATCAAAAACAGCGCGTTTTCCCTCCTCTATCTCGGCGTACTTTCGGCGGGCGTAGGCTTCACGCTTCAGACAATAGGTCAAAAATACACTCCGCCCACCCTCGCCACTCTCATCATGAGCATGGAGGCGATAATAGGCATTCTGGGCGGTACTCTCATCATGAAAGAGCATCACACCATGGTTCAGCTTTGCGGCTGCCTCGTTGTGTTTATCGCCGTGTTCATCGCGCAAATCGAGACGCACAAAACCATGCTCGTCTTTGACAAGGCAAGTTTCGCCTTGACAGAAAAGTCCAAAAGTTGAACTATGGGACACTTTGTGCGGGTCTATCTTATTGCGCAGACAAAAACCCCTTCGCCACAGTTTGAAAAAGCTCTGGACGCGATAGGCGGCTTTTCTCCGCGCGGGAAAGGCAAATATGTCGCGGCTTATTATGAGGGCAGCCCGAGCTATATAAGCGACGTGTTGAGAGAAACACTCCGGCCGTATTTCGGCAAAGAACAAGCGCTAAGGCGACTGAAAGAGGACTTTGACGCCATCCTGCGCCTCGAGATAGTGCCGGAGCTTGTTGCAAACAGCGACGTCCCCCTCCCCTGCCTCTCGCTTGACGGAGACATAATCAAGTTTTTATATCTGAGCGGTGCGGAGCACGACCTCGACCTGTACGTGCTGTGACCTTGCGCAATTTGGCGGGAAACCGATTGAAACATGGATGGATTTCCGCCGATCGGTCCAATCGGATCGCACTAAAACATAAGCGCTGCGACCTTGCTCAATTTGAGTATTGTATTTTTGGCGATTATATAATAAAATAATATTTCGGAGGCGGGCAAAAAGACATGCCTCCGCGGAGGGAAATTATGGCAAAATCATGCAAAAAAACTTACGTGGGCTTCAACGAGCTGTCCGAAAAGAGGAAACAGATCGAATATACTTCTCCCACTAAACTGCTCGACGACGACGGGACTCTGCTTGTAAAGGGCGGCTGGGCGCGCCACAACCTGTTCGAGTACGACCGCACAAAGGCAAAGCCTCAATGCCGCGGCAAGGAATGGGACTTTTATCAATTCTCCGACGGCCGCTATATGGTGCAGATCTCGATGGCGAACATCTCCATAGGCGGATATGCCTCGACGGCGCTCGTCGACCTCACCGACGCCGAACACAAGAAAAAACCCATAAGCAGCATGGCTGTCTGGCTCGGCGGCAAAAATAAGCACGTCATGCCCGAAAATTGCGATCAGGGACACCCCAACGTCGTGGAATACAGCAAGGGTAAATACCTCTTCCGCGCGGAAACGACGGACAAAAAGCGCACCGTGGACTTCAAAGGCCCCTACAAAGGGCAAATCGTCGAGGCGCACTTTGAGATGACCCTCTTCGACGACCACGAGAACATCACCATCGTCACCCCCTTCAAGGACAAGAAAGGCAATTATAAACCCACCCGCTTCTTTATGACCATGAAACAGAATTGCATGCCCGCAAGCGGCTACTTCAAAGTGGGCGATACGACGATAAACTTCGACAGCAAAGACACCTTCGCTGTGCTCGACTGGGGCAGAGGCGTGTGGCCGTATAAAAACGTCTGGTACTGGGGCAACGGCGCTCAGCACATAGCCGACAGCGAAGGCAAAGACCATATCTTCGGCTTCGAGATCACGTGGGCGATCGGCGACGAATCCAACGCCACCGAAACCTGCCTCTTCTACGACGGAAAAGCGCACAAGATAGGCTCCGTCGACGTCGAGGTCTTCCCCAAAAACGACAAGTGGCTGCAACCTTGGCACTTCATCTCGGACGACGGCAGATTCGATCTGACCATGACGCCCTATTTTGACCACCATTCAGACATGAACGTCCTCAACATAGTCCGTCTGCACTCCCACCAGGTCCACGGCCTCTGGAACGGCACCGTCACCCTCGACGACGGCACCAAACTGGATATCAGGGATATGTATGCGTTCTGCGAATACGTCGAAAACAAATGGTAAAACCGTCTGTACGGGCGAATAGCTTTGTCAGCGTACTTTTGCGTACGTGGCTTGCAAGAAAAATTTATATATCAAACTTAGATAACTTAAAAACCGTCTGTACGGGATGAAGAGCGCGAAAGCGCCCTTTTCCTGAGCGTCGAGCGTACTTAAGCGTACGTGACGGCGAAGGCAAACCCCTCTGACAAAGCTATTCGCCTAACGTTTGATTGATGTAAAACCGTCTGTACGGGATGAAGAGCGCGAAAGCGCCCTTTTCCTGAGCGTCGAGCGTACTTAAGCGTACGTGACGTAAAGGAAAAGGGCGCTGACAAAGCTATTCGCCCGTACAGGCGGTTTTTACTCGTAGTCTTTCCAGATAGACTTATAAGCCTTCTCAAAATACTCAATGTCATTCATGCGCTCATTGCCCATGGTGTTGACTCTGAGGTTGTAGAGGTTGGTCTGCTTGGTGTTTTTGAGGTCCTCTTCGATGAGGTCGTGCAGGCTCTTGCGCTCGTCCTTGCCGATGCCGAAATCAAAGACGAAGTCGAGAGGAAGCTCGCCGCCCTCTTCGGGGAGAGACTCATCTCCATAGGTTTGATAGAGTTCGTTGTCCCACACAGAGTAGGTGTTGAGAAGCACGAAGATGCCCGCATAGCCGTTGGATGTGGAGCCGCTCTCGATGAAGCTGTCCGCGACAACAAATGCGATGTTGTTGCCCGCGAGCGTGCCGTCGGAGCCTTCCTCGGCGCCCTTAAAGCAATCGTCGGTGACTTCGCCGTTATAGTAGCTGCCGGTGCCTTTCTTGATGAGCTGACGCGCATAGGAGGTGAAGTCCTCAAGATAGTTGCTGGTCTCTCCCTCGGGGCTGATGAGATAGCCGAGGCCGTTGTTGTTGGAGCTGGACGTCACGGCGCCTGTGTCGTCGCCGACGATGTACGCCCACTTTGTCGCGAGCTGTCTGAGCCAATATATTTCCGTTCTCTTTTCGAGCCCGGCGTCCTCAACCTGCTTGAAGCTGTTGTAGATCTGGTGTATTATGCCGGGGCGGGTCGTGCCTTCGTCATCATAGTCAAACGCGGGGACTTCCTCAAGTAGATATGCCATTGCGGGATGCTCCGTGGCGTTCACCTTGATCTCGTACTCGTCGGCGATTGGGTTGCCCTCCTCGTCGAGCTTCTGCCCGAAGGACAAAATCTGATCGTAGTCATTCTTATAGACTGCGTCGTCTCCTTCGCCGCTGACTTTATGCTGATAGGAATGATCGTACTCGCCCGTCACGCCGATATAGCCGTAGGGGTTGTTCGGGTCGGTCATCGGGTCGCGCAATTCGACCTCTTCGCCGTCCTTCTCGACCGTGGCGTCCGCGTCGTAGTTGGGGTTGGACACCTTGACCTTGAGTTCGGACAGATAGATGTTGCGAAGCACTCTGACCGCCTGTTTGTTGGCGGGATTGGCGGTGAGTCTGGAGGTGAGCTTTGCAAGGCTGTCCTCGTCAAGTCTCAAAAGGATGTTGGTGACAAAGCCGTAGCTGCCGTACGTGCCGTCATCGTACTCCTTGAGGGTGTGATAGTATGTGCTGTCGAGGCTGCTGCCAAGCGCGGATGAGTATGCGCTGTCGGAGAGCTCGAAGTTTTCTTTATTCTGTTTGACCACGCGGTCAAATTCCGCCTGGATCTCATCTTCGGTCACCTCCACCGTCTCGCCGAGTTTCCTCTCGAGGCGATCGATGATAAGCGAATTGTATTGAGATTCAAGATAGTAGTCATAGCACTCGTCCACGCTCTTCTTGTAGATGTTGCTCTGCAAATTCTTCTTGAGGTCGGAAAGCGCGTCGTCAATGTATTTTTTGAGCACGGTTTCAAGCTGTTCGCCCTCTTCGAGCTGAATATTTTCTACAAAGTCCTCTTCCTTCAACTCGTCGTAAAGGGTCGCGTAGTACTCGTCGCTGAAGAACTTATACGCGGGAGAGGCGACCTCGTCGGAGTCGGGATCGTAGTCGGCGTCTTCATCCTCTTCTTCCTCTTCGGGAATTGCGGTGCGGGGCGCAGTGTATTTTTCCCACTTCGCATAAAGAGTGGTCGCGTTGTTGATGGCAGTATCAAAACTGAACTCCTCGCCTTCGAAGTCCTTGTTTGAATACCAGCCGTAGAAGGTATATCCGTCCTTGGTGGGGTCGTCGGGCTGTTTGGCCTTCGTGCCCTTCTGGATGCGCTGTCTTTCTATCTCGGTGCCGCCGTCCGTGTCGAAGCGCACGATGACGGGTTCCTTGACGTCGTTGTCTTCTTCCTCGTCCTCGGCGGGAGTCGTGGAATCGGTGTCGTTATTGTAGTTGTCCTCGGTGATGGCGTTTGTGATGAGCGTCTTCAGGGAGGAGAGCAAGCTCTCGTTGGCATCCTCAACCGCCTTATTTCTCTCCGAAGCGGAAAGAAGGTCGGGAGTTTTGGGAACGCCGCCCTCGGGGACTTTGTCGGTGTTGTGATCAAGCAAATAGACCTGCTCTCTTGCATAGAGCGTCAAAAGGCGCTGCTGCGCAAGCGATTGCAATACGTATTTTGCCGCTTCCTGAGCGGACATGCCGTAATAATTGACATAATAGTAGGCATAGCTTGCAAAACTCGAACGCAATTCGAACTTGTATATCTCGGAAGTCTCGCCGTTATAATGCACCCTCGCGACGACCTGAGTCATGTCGCGCTCGTCATTGCGTGTGAAGATCTCGTCGCAACCGACAAGCAGCGTGAGCCCTATCGCGAGCAGAAGCACAATAACGGTTGCAAGTATCAGTTTCTTTTTCATATCTACACTCCAAGTGCGATTAAATGTTTACATTCGTCGCGTACGCACGAGACGCACGCGCAATATTAGTACAGATTATTATACACATAACCGCGCGCCTATGCAAGCTTTTTTTAACTTTTAGACTTATATTTAACTTGCAAAAACAATATTTATCCGCTTTTCATCATCCGCCCAAAATCGTTTTCCCGGCGTTTTCGGCGTTCAAAAGGGATAGATTTGTCCGGGAAAGGCACGCTCTTGGCCGCCTTTCCTTATTTATGCTTGTAAAATTTCACTTTGTATAGTAAAATAAAACATATCCTCGGGGGTAATTATGGCAGCTGAAACTTCAAGCAACAAGATGGCAAAGCGCACCGTGCTTATGTTCGTGCTTTTCGGCACGGTCGGACAGATAGCCTGGTGCATAGAAAATTCCTTTTTGAATTTATACGTCAACCGCACCATATCCACAAATCTTATGGCGGTATCGGCAATGGTCGCGGCAAGCGCGGTCGTCGCCACGCTGACCACGATAATAATGGGTTGGGTAATAGACAGGACGGGCAAACGTCGTCCGTTTATGGTGTACGGCTATATCCTTTGGGGCATATCCGTCATGCTGTTTTCGGTATTTACGACTGGCAATATGCGCTCGCTTGGCATGAGCGCGTCCGCCGCCGTAGTCGTGGCAAGCGTAGGCATGGTCATAATGGACTGCATAATGACGTTCTTCGGCTCCACCTCCAACGACGCGGCGTTCAACGCGTATGTCACGGACAATACCACAAAGGAAAATCGCGGCAGGACGGAGGCTCTGCTGTCCCTGCTTGCGGTGGTGGCGTATCTGCTTGTGTTCGCGCCCTTCGAGATGACCGGGATAACCCAAAACAAATACTTCGCCGCGGATGGGACTCCGCTAGTGACCTCGCAAGGCGCGGATCCTTCAAAGACGGTGACAGGCAACTGGACGCTGTTCTATTGCGTGCTTGGCGCGGTGGTGATCGTCGCGGGCATAGTCGGCTTCTTCGCGTTGCGCAGCAAGCAGGAGCTGTCTTTGCGCGGCGTTACCGGGACAAAAAACAAGCTGAAAAAAATATTTGTGTTTTCAAAGGACGTGGAAGTCAAACAGGACCTGAAGTTCAAGGATCTGTTTTACGGTTTTCGTCCTTCCGTCATCAAGCGCAACAAATATCTGTATCTTGTACTTGCGACGGTCATGATAACCTATGTCGCCAACAACTGTTTTTCAAACTTCACGGCGATATATCTTCAAAAGACGCTCGAGGCAGATAAGTATATCCCCGTGCTTGGATATCTGCTGCCTTGGGGGCTGAGTATGGGACTTGCGTTCGTGGCGGGCATAATCGCGGGCGTGCTGCTGGATAAGACCAAAAAGAACAAGACTTTGCTTATCATCCCCGGCATAGCCGCGTCCTGCCTCGGGTCCCTCATGATGTACTTCACCTCGCCCAACTTCATCGCAGACAACCCTGTCGCGGTGCTCAGCTGCTATTGCGTGGGCAGCTTCGTGCAGTCAATGGGCAGCAGCATAGTCGGCGTGGTGTGCTTAAGCAGCGTAAGAAACCTCACTCCTCCCGACAAGGTGGGCCGCTTCCAGGGCATAAGAATGGTGTTTGTGGTTATGCTGCCCATGGTCGTGGGAAGCATAGTCTCGGGCGCGGTCAGCTCGAGCGGGCGCTACATAGAGGGCGTGGACGAGTTTGGGCACGCGACGTACACCTGCCCTCCCGTCATGTTTTTGCTTGCGGCGATAGTCGTGCTGCTTGCGATAGTCCCCACCGTGTTCCTGCTTAAGGCGGACGCGAGCGCGTTGACCACTCCCGCCGAGGGCGTCGACGACGAGAGCGCAAATTCCTCCGATCGGCCCGTTTCGAGCGACGAGCTAAACGAGCCCGAAAACCAAAACGAAACCGAAGTTCAAGCCTACGCCTCTTCGGAATTTGAAGAGACCGAAGCGCAAACCGAGACCCCCTCGGAATCGGATGAGACCGAAGTTCAAGCCGAAGTCGCCTCTGACGACGTCCGCATACCCGATGAAATCAATTCGGACAATGCAAGCCTCGAGCATGACGAGGTCGTGCGCGAAGAGGACGCGGGCGAAGAGGCGCATGACGAGGATATGTCCAAACAATAAAAGTTATCTGTCGGCCTATGAAAACGGCGCCGAAATAGGGATTTCATAAAATGATAATGCATGCAAATTTTGTATGATAATGCGACAATATCCGCGGTTTATCCGCGGATATTGCCATTATAAAACGTCGATTTGTGCAAAAATCGGATTTATTGTCCCCTGTCATGAACAACTTACTTTAAGCGTCAAGGACAACTTGTTTCGCGCATTACAGACGACACGTTTGAGCATTGCGACAGTTTGCTTCGAACACCATGAATAACTTATTGCACGTGTTACAGGCAGCTTGTTTCGAGCGTTATGAACAACTTACTTCGAGCGCTTTCTGCCGAGGTTGACGTTGTCGTCCACTCTGCTTTGAAGGGAGGGGATGGGGTTTGGTTTTTTCTCCGCGCGGTAGTCGGAGCCTGCGCGGTCTATGTGCGCGCGGATGACCTGATGGCTTGGCACAAGTTTGTCGTTTGAGATGACGACGCCCTGATACGCAAAGAAGTCCGCGTCCGCTCCAAGCCTGTTCACGTCGATATATCCCTCTCTCAGCGCGGTGTTTTCCACGGTGTTCGCAAGCACTTTTCTGACGTATTCGGGCTGCGGCGAGAAGAGGAGAAGTTCCGGGAAATTGCCGTCGGGTATGACCTGTTGCCACTCCTTTTTGCCGTAGCGCTTGAGGGCTTCGGCGGCGATATGCAGGTGGGTTATCTCCATAAGCAGGCACTGTTCCCACATCTTTTTTATGCGCTTGTCCTTTTCGTCCTGCCAGCAGGAGTAATACAGATAACACTCGGTATACTCGTGGTTGAGCCAGCACTCCAGCCAGCCCTCGCCAACGTCCATAAGCGAGCCGTATTGCGTGACGTGTTGCTCCTCAACAAGGGCGATCTCCTGATAGAGGCGGCGCCCGAGATCGCTTTCATAAAACGCGCACTGATTCATATAGTAGTTCATCGTCTGCTGTTCCGCGGCGGTGATGATGGCGACGTTCAGCTTGGTTATCGGCGCGCATTTTTTGAAGTTCACGGGCTTGCGTATCTCGTCGTAGGGGTGGCGCGGATGCGCGATAGTGGGTCTTCCCGGCGTGATCTCGGTGTATCCGCCCACAAGTTTTTCCGCCTTTATGCCGTGCTCCATATCAAGCAGGTCGGCGTATCTGTACAGGTGGTCGAAGTCCTCCAGCAGCGCAAAGTCAAGCGCCGCTTTGACGTGCTTGTCCGGCTCGCGCTGAGCAAGTATCGCGGTCAGCTCGACGGCAAGCTGTTCGTACGCTATCGTAGTCTCAAGCACGGTCTCGTCCTTGGGTTTGAGGCAGGCTATCTTCTTTTGTTGATGTTGCTCGCTTCTGCGCACAAATTCAAGCTCGCGGCGCAAGTCGTTGTTTTTGCAATGCCGCGAAAATTGATGCGAAAACCATACCGCCTCGTATTCGGTGCCGTTCATCAGAATGACTCTCGCCTTTGTGAAGGGGTCGGCGCAATCTTTGAGATAGCTTTCGGGATAGAGCGCCTTGAAGTCGTAAAACAGCTTTTCGCTGCGTTCGGGCGCCTCGTTGAATGGGTTAAATGGCATATTGTACTCCTTTTCGGGGCAAATTTTCCCCGCGATGATAAAAATTATTGCCTTTTGCGCCCATTTTTAACGGCAAATAAAAAAAATATTGCGAGCGAGCGTACGCCGTGTTAAAATATAATATATATGGATATGTATGTCCGATAATGATATGGAGAAAATTATGGAAGAAGAAAGACAGCAGAAAGTCTGTATCCACCCAACAAGAACGCCCGCCCCTACGCCCGAAAGCATAGTCGAGGACGGACAGGTACACTTTGGCACGTTTGACGCGCCTTGGCAAAACATCAATCTGCTTGACGCGTACAAGCCGTGCGGGCCTCGCATGCCCGACTGCCTTAAAAAGAGCCGCTTGACGGAATGGGAAGCGTTTGAGGTCTGCCTTGACGAAGGCGCGCTTATAAGCGCCGTATACAAAATTGGCGTCATCCGGTTTTCCATCTTTGTGTGGTACGACAAGGCGGAGGACAAGATCTACAGCTGGCGCAACATCGCTCCCAAAAAGCGCGTGCGCGTAGCCTCGCAGCTTGTAAGCGACTATTGCTATTGCAAGACAAAACACAGCGAATACAGAATTGACAACGACTTTTTGAACGGCAAGGCGTCCGCGAAGGGCTATACCAAGGGCAAACACGGCGAGTTTTCAATAGATATGGCGTTCGAGCGCATTTCCCCTCTCGCCAACGGCGTAATGCCGCTTGCCAAAAACAAGGACGGCAGCCTGCGTAACGCCCTTTACAGCGAAAAGGACTTCTTTAAGGCGACGGGCAACGTCACCATCAACGGCAAGTGCTATGTGACCAACGAGCGCTCGGTGGGCATAATCGACGACCATAAAGGCTTTTATCCCTTCCACGCGCACTACGATTGGCTGACCGCGATGGGCAAAGTCCCCATCGACGGCGAGGACAAGTATTTTGCCTTCAACCTCACGCGCAATCAGTCCGTGGATCAGGATCAATATAACGAAAACGTCATCTGGATAGAAAACGAATCCTTCCCAATGCCTCCCGTCAAGTTCACGCATAAAAACGGCAAGAAAAAAGCGGACGAGTGGCACGTCGTGGACGAGGGTGAAAAAGGGATCGTCGACATCACCTTCAAAATCAACCGCGTATTCTATATGCCCATTCACGCGCTTGTCATAGATTGCTATTATGCGCTGCCCTACGGCACGCTGACCGGCTACGTCACGGACCCGAACGGCAAAGTCTATCGCGTGGACGGGATGCTGGGCATAGGCGAAGACAAGACCACGCATATGTGACGTCCAATCAACTTCAAGCAACTTAAAAGACCGCCGTTTGGGTGTATTCCATAGGGAATCAAGAAAAAACTTAATTTTATATCGGAATACACCTTTGGGCGAGTCAAAAAATACAGGATAGTGATGTACTACCCTGTATTTTTTAATGGCTTTTACGCCTATTCTAGTCCCATCATCATATTGTAATGGCTTTCTTGGTTTGTATTTATAAAAATCATTTTGAAAATTTCCTTGTAACGGTCAATCATATCTGCATCAATACTTAAATGCAAATCATCATTAATCGTGTGCGATCCTGAATTGATGAAAGGCAATAGGGTTCTACAAATAATTTTATCTTGACCATCAAACTGATTAATTATTTTCTCATAGTCCTTATGCCCAATACGCTCCGTCTCGCCGCCGATCTTCCCCAAACTTCCCTCATTGAACTTTTCTATTCTGACTACCTGACTGCTGATT
>CANQCC010000008.1 GCA_947589635.1 uncultured Clostridia bacterium
TACTAAAACGCAAGGCGTTTGGGGGCGCATGATCGGTTTGGGTCATGCGCTTTTGATTATCCGGAGTGCGATCCATTTTGGCAGCCAAATTTTTGGTTTAGCAATTTGTCGGCCGGTTTTGGTCGAGGTCAAGACAAGCCTGATACACTTCGTTTTTGGGGACGGCGCGGTCGTGAGCGGCGCGTTTTATCGCTTCTTTTTTATCGAGACCTTGCGCAAGGTAGTGGGCGACATGCTCCGGGATGGGCAGCGCGTTGAGAGGGTTGTCCGCCTCGCTTCCGTCCACGATCAGCACAATTTCGCCGCGTTCCTCGCACTCAAAATTTGCAAGTGATGTGACGGCCACGCTTTCATAGACCTTTGTCAATTCGCGGCAGACGTAGACCTTTCGGTCGCCCAAAATTTCAAGCAAGCAAGAGGCTGTACTCTTTAAATCGTGTGGCGCAACGTATATGACGAGAGGCAAACCTGAAAATGCGGTTTTTGACAGAATCGCGACCTTATCTGCCGTTTTCTCGGGTAAAAACCCCAAAAATGTGAAACCTGAGCTTTTAATTCCGCTTAAAGTCAAGGCGCTCATGGCTGCGGTAGGGCCGGGGACAAGTTGCATTTCTATGCCCTCTTCGCGGCAGCGTGAAATAAGCTCCGCGCCGGGGTCGCTTACGGATGGCATGCCTGCGTCGGTGATGAGAGCGACATTTTTACCCTCTGCAATGAGGTCGATTATGCGCGCGCTGCACTCCGCTTCGTTAAACTTATGATAGGCGATAAGTTTGGCATGCACGTCATATTTTGAAAGCAGGGGCATGGAGTGACGGGTGTCCTCGCACGCGATCACGTCCACGCTTCTCAGCGCGTCGAGGGCGCGAAGCGTGATGTCCGCCAAATTGCCTATAGGGGTGCCGACGATATAAAGTTTAGCCATTTTTACCTCCGTGCGCGGAATATTCGGTATACAGGGCCTCATACTCCGCCGTGCGCACGCCGTTTTCGTCCTTAGCCACGAGGGTTTTCACCTCCAGCCCTTTGCCCCCGCCTTTAGTCGCGCGCACGATAGCAATATCCGCATTCTGCGACGGCTTGGGCAACACGAGGGTGAGAAGTTTGGGCTGCAAGTTACAATTGACAAGGCAGGATATAAGTTCCGCAAGTCGCGACGCTTTTACAACTATATTGAGGACGCCTTTGTTTTTGAGTGCGTAGGCGGCCGCCGCTACAAAGTCCGTCAGTGTTGCGGAAGTCTCCCTTCTTGCGACGTCCCTCGCTCCCGCTCCGCTAAGTTTTGGATTGGCCTCGAAGTAGGGCGGATTGCAGATCACGGCGTCGAAACTTGCCGCGGGCACCAGCGCGCGAATGTCTTTTACGTCGCCGAGGAAGACGCCTGCGCGGTCGTCAAGTTTACAAAGAGCTAAATTCTTTCGGGCGAGGTCGCACGCGATGTCGCTTACGTCTATCAAAGTGGCGCTGCCCGCGCCCGCCTTAAGCATGGCAAGTATGGAAAGTATGCCGCATCCCGCGCCAAGGTCCAGTAAGTTGTCTCCCGTCCTGACATTGGCGAGATTTGCAAGCAATACGGAATCCTCCGAAAAGGAATACCCGTCGGAGTCCTGCAAAATTTTGAGTCCGTCTATCCCAAGGTCGACAAGATAGCGCATAGTTTTATGCCCGTACGACCTCGATGTCGATGGGTTGATTTACCTCTGCATACAGGCGCAGCGTGACCTCGAACTTGCCGAAGTCGCGGATGCTCTCCTTGATGTCGATCTTGCGCTTGTCTATCTGATAGCCTGCGTCGGCAAGCGCGGACGAGATCATTTCCGCGGTGACGGAGCCGAACATTTTGCCGCCGTGGTCGCCGCCCTTTGCGTATACGGTTATCACTTTGCCTTTAAGCTGATCCGCAAGCGCCACTGCCGCCGCTTTTTCCGCCGCGATCTTCGCCGCTTGAGCGCGTTTGCGCTGCTCGAAAGTGTTGATGTTTTGAGGCGTGCCCTCGATGGCAAGGCCTTTCTTTATCAGAAAATTGCGGGCGTAGCCGTCGTTGACCTCGATTATCTCGCCCTGTTTGCCCGTGCCTTTTACGTCTTTTATCAAAATGACCTTCATAAAATTGCCTCCGCGATATGTTGCATACATTTTAGCATATCCCTTGACAATTTTCAACGGAAAATCATCGGACGGCGTTATAAACGCGGATATTGGCAATAATAACCTTAAAAAAGCGCTAACGCGCGTCGGAGGCAATATGAAACAAATCAACTGTTCAACATCAAACTGCGAGCACAACATCAAAAATAAGTGCCTTGCCGGAGTAATCTCCATAAGCGAAAACGCCAAGTGCATAAGCCGCATCAAACGCGAAGGAGGATCCCTCGCCCAGAACTTCGCCGACATCGAAGCCGGCGACGATATCATGCAAAACGACCTCGAGTCCCTGGTGCAATGCTCCGCCGAGTGCGCCTTTAACAACAACGGACTTTGCGCCAACGAGCAGATCGACGTTAGGGACGCGGCGTTCTCTACTAAATGCCGCACTTATATAAAGAAATAAAAAACCGCCTATAAAAACCGCCTGTACGGGCGATATACTGCGTCAAAGCCCATTTTGTTCAGGTCACGTACGATAAAGTACGCTCGACCCTCGCAAAATGGGCTTTTCCTTGTCTCTCATCCCGTACGCTTGCAATTGCTCGAGCGTATTTTTTACTTCAACCCGGCAATGCACGGAGATTGGAGAGTTATAATCAGTGTTAAATATTTCTTGCGCCTGCCGGGCGGGGCTCAAGAGGCCTCAAAAGGAGGCGGTCGAAACAGTTGAGCCTTGTATCTGCAACATTTTTCATGGAGGTATGTTACACTTATTTTAATATTTAGTTTTGCGCCCGGCAGGCGCGTAAGAAATGTCAGGTTTATATCCCCTCCCCCAAGTAGGTCGCAGTTAAGCATATGTCTTAAGCTCCGGTAGATCTTGGTCGAGGCGGAATCAATTCTAGACGATATCAGATGGGATAATATTCTTCTATGTTGTCGGGAATTATGTTTTTATCCCAGCATGCGCGAATTATCTCGAGGCATTCGATGTAGGCGGCCTTTTCACCGCGGATGAAATCGTTGCTTTCACCATTTTCTTCCGCCGCATTCAGCTCGTCCAGGCGGGTAAGTAGCATTTTGATCAACCAAAAAAGAGTTTGTTCCGCATTTAATTTTTCCATAATGCATACCATATTTATTAATTTTATTTGGGTAAGCGCGTCTCAAACAGGGATGTTTTCACCTTGCACCTATTATACACCCTCTTTTACAAAGTGCAACTGTTTTTGACAAATTTTTTCAAAAATTTTTTACACCAAATTCGCTGCACTACTAAAACGCTATTATCTATCCGATAAAATACAGCTAAACCGTGGGGCTTGGGAATACGGGCGGATAAATGTTTTGGGATATAGAAGCAGTATGGCGGTTACATTTCTGTTAAGGTTCAAAAGGCATGTGGGCGGCGGCGTCTCGCTTTGCGCGGGAGCGGGTTGGGGCCGAGCTCGCGGGGTTGAATGTTTTTGTTGCGCTACCGCTTTTGCCTGTGACAAAAATCATGCCCGTATCGGGAAATATCAGATTGACATCCTCAAGCGCGAGCCGCTGCTGTTTGGCTTTTGTATAATAAATTTTACTTACGTTCTTAAGTTCTATCATCAAAAGCGAATATACCATAAAATAAAATTTTTGTAAATAAAAATAAGCTTGAGGGGAAACTCCCGTCAAGCTTGTTTTTTTGAGGTCGCGGATAAACGCGTTGCGCGCACATCACCCCAAACTCGTCTTATTCAAAATGACGTTGGATACTGCGCCGAGCCCCACTGCAAACAGCGCTCCGCCCGCTATGCACATCACGATGTGAAGTATCCCTGCGTTGAGAGGCGTGATCATAGGTATCATCGCAAACAACAACATTCCCGCGCCGAGAGTGCAAAGCACGGACAGCCAAACTTTTTGTCTGCCTACGCACGCAAGGGTCACGGCTATTGCCACAAACACGAGGGCGACAAACACTTTGCTTATCATGCAAGCGACTATATTGCCCGCGTTTGCGCTTACCGCCGCGAGGTCGAAGGACAGCCCCGCGACGCCGCCGCCTATCATCGCGCCGACGAAGAAGAGCAGGAACATTCCGACCGCCGCCGCAAACATGACTATAGTTTTGGATAGGACATAATCGAATTTCT
The DNA here is from genome assembly GCA_947589635.1 of uncultured Clostridia bacterium. Classification (GTDB taxonomy): domain Bacteria; phylum Bacillota; class Clostridia; order Christensenellales; family CAG-917; genus CAG-475. The sequence goes on from CANQCC010000008.1 coordinate 4,221, forward strand.
TCGAGCGCACGGTGAATATGTTTTTGGCGTAGCCGCTTCTGAAATCCTCGCCGACGAACAGGCACACGAATATCGCAACCAAAAAGTACAGCAGATTGATGTTGCACATGCTTGTTAAGTCCATACTCATTGCGCCGCCGCCCGCAGAGCCTATCGCTTGCCACACGTTTGTAAACATGGCGACTTCTTCGCCCGTTTCGGAGTTCGTTCCGCCCATAAAGGATGTCATAACAAGAATAAGTATGGGCAGAACGAGGCTGACGCCGAGCATTATATAGACAGTAGGCGTTAAAAACATCCTGCGAAAATCCACTTTGAGCATAGTTTTAAGCCGCTTTCCGAAATCGTTATTTTTAAGATCTACGCTCATATCATTTGCCCTCCTTCATAAGGTCGATATAGTATTCCTCAAGGCTTATCTTCGCCGTGCCGAGTTCCGTAACGGCTATGCCAAAATTGCTGTAAAGATAGCTTGCCACGTCCTCTGCGGACAACTTGTCGTATATCCTTATTTCGTCTTTATCCTCGTCAAACTCGACGCGTGCGAACGCATTATTGCAGGCCGCGAGAGCCTTGTTCATATCCGCCGCCTTTATGTAAACATAGGTGGGACAACTTGCGTTAAGTTCCTCTGCGGTCATCTCCTTGAGCATCCTTCCGCCGCGTATAATTCCGTAATGAGTGGCTATTTTTTCAAGCTCGCCCAAGATATGCGAGGATATAAGCACCGTACACCCGTGGTTCTTAGTGAGGTCGGCGAGTATCTCGCGCATTATGCGCATGCCGTCCGCGTCCAGTCCGTTGATGGGCTCGTCCAGAATGAGCAGCTTTGGGGTTCCGAGCAGTGCGAAGGCTATGCCTATGCGCTGTTTCATGCCGAGAGAACAGTTTTTGAACTTGTTGCTTGCCGCGCCGTCCATGCGCACGAGGTGCAGCACGCGGCGTATCTCCTCATTTTCGTTTTTTATGCCGAGATTTGCGGCTTGCAACTTCATATTGTTCCAAACGCTCATGTTGGGGAAGCAACCGGGCGCTTCGATAAGCACGCCTATCTTGCCGCGCGCCTCGCCGTCCTTGTGATCTTTGCCGAACAGCTTTATCTGCCCGCTTGTGGGAGGGATAAGCCCGCAAATGCACTTTTCCGTGGTAGACTTGCCGCTGCCGTTCTCGCCTATAAAACCGTATATCGCTCCTTCGGGCACGGTCATATCGAGTCCGTCCACCGCATGCTTTTCGCCGAAATTTTTATGCAAATTTGTGATCTCTATTGCATTCATAGTCTTTCCTCCTCAATAGACGTCTCTGCGATACAACACTATCGTGCCGAGGATGTTGTATATCGCCGCCCATACGACGGAGCAAGCGAGGCAAACGAGCACGGATATGAAATTCGCGCTGAGGCAGGCATACACGGACGAGCCGTACAGGAATATATTCAAAGCGGGCGAATTGCCGACAAGCGCCGCCGCGCCGATGACGGGTATGCCCGTGCCGAGGACGAAGCATAGGGCAATGGATATGCCGAACTTTCTGCGGAATATGATGTTGATAAATGTGTACAGGCTCGCCCAGCCGAGGCTCATTATCATCTTGCCGAGTATGGCGCACAGGAGCGCGCCCGCGTTTATTTGAAACGGCAATCCCGCCGCAGCGCCCGAGATCATCCCGCCTATCATATACGTCACGCACATGCACAGCATGGAGAACGCGCCCAAGAGCGTCTTGCTTATCATATAGTCCTGCTTTTTGGCGTGAGTGGTGAAGAGTTGCTTGACGTACCCGCTCTGATAATCATGCCCGATGAAGATGGATACCATTATGCCGCCGAAGATGAACACCATGTTCATATTGGCATACTGTCCCATATTGCTTATCACATACAATGGGCTGTCCGCCGCGATGATCTGCCAAGCGTTTGTATACATGGCGTTTTCGCCCTGCGCGCCACCCATCAAGACAAGCGCGGGAATGAACGCGGCTATGGCGATAAATATGTAAAACAGCGGTGTGTGAAACAGCCTGTAAAAATCCACGCCGAGCATACCCTTTAGCCTTTCAAAAAAGCTTGGTTTTTCAAATTGAAGAACGTTTGCGTTTTCCATATCACAGCGCCTCCTTTCCGCTCATCAAATCGATATAATATTGCTCAAGACCTACTTTATCCTGCCGTATCTCGCTGATAAAGTGTCCATTCTGCAATAAACATGTCGATATGTAGCTTGCGTCATCCACGCCGTATACGTTGAGATATTCGCCGTCGTATTCCGTCTTGAACCGTCCCGCGAGCAGTCTCGCCGCACCCTCAATATCCCGCGTTTTTACGGACACGTAAGCTCTTGATCTGCCGTCCATCTCCGCCGCGGAGATCTCCTTTATCATTTTTCCTTGACGTATAATGCCGTAATGGGTCGCAATTTTTTCAAGCTCGCCCAAAATGTGCGAGGATATAAGCACCGTGCAACCGAGGTTTTGCGTGATATCCACGAGGATCTCGCGCATGAGGCGCATTCCGTCCGTATCGAGACCGTTTATAGGCTCGTCCAGAATTAGCAGCGCGGGATCGCCCAAGAGAGCCATAGCAATGCCTATCCTTTGTTTCATGCCCAGCGAGCATTTCTTGAACGTCAGCTTTGCGTTATCCTCCATGCGGACTATTTTCAAGACCCGCTCTATCTCGCCCGCCCTGTCCTTGACGCCGAGGTTTATCGCCTGCATCATTAGGTTAGAATACACGCTCGAGTTCGGAAAACATCCCGTGTTTTCGATGAGCGCGCCCACGCGCACACGGACGCCCGCGTCGGTATACGGCTTGCCAAACAGTTCTATCTTGCCTTTGTCCGGCACGAGATGTCCGCATATACACTTTTCCGTGGTGGACTTGCCGCTGCCGTTTTCGCCTATGAAGCCGTATATCGCGCCCTGCGGCACCGTCATATCCAGCCCGTCCAGCGCGTACATCCCGCGGAAACTCTTTGTAAGCCCTCTTATCTCAATTGCGTTCATAGCCGCCTCCTTCGAGTTGTTACTTATGTTATAATGCCTGCATTTTAAAAACACCACAACACAAAAGCCGAAAATTGTCGGTTTCTGAAAAGTTTTTTTGTGCAAAACAGGACGAACGCGCTTTTGTATAGAATTTCAACACAACAAAAAAGCCGAGAGCGTTCCCCGGCTTTTGCCTGTAATTATTATAGTTGAATTCTCCTCAGGTTTTTGTGCTAATCTTCATCATCTAAATCATCATCTAAATCGTTGAAATAATCTCTGTTAAAGAATTCGGATAAAGTAATGCCCGCTCCCTCGCAAAAACTCTTTATCGTCGTCACTTTCGGGCATTTTGTCCTTCCTTTCATCAGGTCGTAGAGAGCGGATGGCGATTTGCCACCGTTTAAGCACGCCTTGCAAACGTTCTTTCCTTTTTGTTGCATATCTCATTGATACGCTTCAAAATTGCTTCGTTAGTTTTCATGCCACCGCTAATTATCTGTTTAATCGACTTCCAAATCTTCCGAAGTAAATACCGAATTGTCCAAAAATTCTAAAAGCGTCATATCGAAACCGCGTGCGATCATGATGACCGTACTCAACGTTACAGTCTTATTCCGACCGTTCATGATACATTGCATGCTGCCGTGTTGGATGCCTGAATTTTGTTCCAACCGATATTGCGTCATACCCTTCTCGATCAGTAATTTGTTGATTCGTTTTGCAACGGCTTCGCTTACAGTCAAAATAGCTCTCCTTATGTAGTTCTACCTACTTAACAGTTTAAGCCATCGCCTTTGATAAAATAAGAAGGTATATCTACATAGTGTTTGCTTATTTTAGCCGTTGGCTCTATAATAATATGTAGATATATCTACATAAGGGAGAAGCGTGATGAAAACAGCATTTATCGGACACAGACAGATATTCTCTAAAATCCTACCGCAGAGGTTGGTCGACGCAATCAAAACCGAAATAGCAAACGGTTGCTTTTCGTTTACAATGGGAACGCACGGCGAATTTGACAGGCTCGCTTTGCAGTCCTGCCGTAAGTTAAGGAACGTATATTCCGAATTGCAGATCGAAGTCGTCCTGACCGACCTACATGTCATTCAGAAAATCGACAGAATGAACAGCGCGCCATATTGTGACGTAAGCACCGTTTTGTACGACATCGAAGAAGCGTATTATAAGCAACGAATCACATTGAGCAACAGAAAAATGATAGACGCCTGCGACACCCTTATTTGCTATGTGAATGAAAATGCTTACCGTAGCGGAGCGAAAACCGCTATGCGCTACGCAATGCGCAAAGGCTTACGTATCATCAACCTATACGATGAAAAGGACAGACCGTTTTACGGCATGACCGACGAGGAGATCTCCGCAAAGTGGAAGGAATTTTGCAATAATTCACCAAAAAAATAATAAAAATACAATGCCTAAAATACAACGCTTTCGGCTTTTGCGCGCACATCATTATATCTGAGGTCAAATAAATTGTTATCAACGGGTTTTTGACAAAATTTCCAAAAATGTTGGTTTCAAAAAAGATTTTGCATGCAGAACAGGACAAAACGTTTTTTCTGTTTGTGTTTTGCGGAGCAATATGGTACAATGCAAAAAAAGGAGTGGACTATGAACAAATCCGAATCGAAATTCCACAATACCGCCGTGAAGATGGACGACGCGCTTGTCGCCCTTCTCGAACATAAAGAGTTTTCGGATATTTCCATTATGGACGTATGCGAAAAGGCGGGAGTAAATCGCTCAACGTTTTATGCGCATTATGAAAATTTGTACGACCTCTTAAAAGAAACGCAGGAGCGCGCCATTGCCGAATTCTTTGAATCGTTCAACATGTCGCTGGATTTTAGCAATATGTCGGCGGACGAACTCATCTTTATAACTCCGCAATATCTCGTGCCATATCTGATGTTTATCAAAAAGAATAGAAAGCTTTATGAGGTATACAACAACTCAAACGCTTTTCCAATAGGCGATATGGATAAGCAACTCATCGAAAACATATTTGTGCCCGTATATGCCAAAAACGGCGTAACCGACAGGCGCGTGGTAGAATATATGTCAAAATATTTTATGAGCGGCGTAACCGCAATCACCATGGAGTGGGTCAAGCGCGGCTGTGAGGACGACATAATGTTCATCTGCGAGGTAATCTCGATATGCGTGCGCCCGCAAATGAAGGCGTCGCAATATGCCGTATGAAAATTAACTCAGTTTTGGGACGGCGTTGATTTGAAAGCTGTCGCCACAACAGGTCATTCCTCGTAATAATAGGAATAATCGACGCCTTTCATAAACAGCTCGCGGTCGCCGATCCGGTCGGTCAATGCGCCATCGATAAGCCTGAAAATATCCAACGCGTCCATTGGGCTTTTTTGCATAGCGTCGAGATAGTCACGCTTGTCGATCTTGCTCCAATCCACGCATTTGTATAAGTTCTTCTTCAAAATAAGGTCGAGCCAAATGCGCGTGCTGCGGCCATTACCCTCCATAAACGGGTGGGCGATGTTCATCTCTACGTATTTTTTGACGATCTCATCAAGAGTGCCCTCGGGCATCTTTTCGATGAGCGCGAGATTTTCTTTTAAGTACATCACCGGCGCAAATGCGAAGCCGCCTTTGGCTATATTCAAACCTCGGATCTGCCCCGCAAAGTCATACAGCCCGCCGAAGATGTAGCCGTGGATCTGTTGCAATCCTTTTACAGTGCCGACCTCTATCTCTTTTATCATGCCTGTCTCAAACAGTTCGTAAGCTTTCTGCTTGCTTTTTTCGTCGATTGTGCTGCCCATGCCCGAGAGCCAGCGGACGAAGTTTTCACGATTTTTGGCCGGAATAAGCGCTACGACCGTGTTTACGCCGCTCGCGTCCACCGCGTCTGTCAGATAAGACTTTCCATCCCGCGCCACGAGTTTCAGTTGTTTACAAATTGTAATCAACTGCGGATTGCGGCGTTTCATCTGCGCCCAATAGACGCGTGAATTTTTGCTTTTCGTGAGCGCCTCCGCTATGTCGACAGCACAAAACCACCATTTGGAATCTTCGTCATCCCAAACGGCTCTTACCGGAATATCTTCAAAAAATCGGATAGATGTTTTGATCATCGTCTCACCCCGTAGGCTGTAGGCGCCAACGCGTCGCTTAGACAACCGCCTTTGCTTTTTTGGTCACGATATTGCCTTTCTTGACTAATACATTATACCATAGCAGCCTCTCCGTCGCAAGAAAATTCATATAATATTGCGTCAAAACCCGCCAACAAACCGTGGACAAATAAAATTCGTAAAAATTTTTTGAAAAAATTTGTTAAAAACAGTTGCACTTTGTAAAAGAGGGTGTATAATGTAGATATTGATGAAAAACATTTTCAATTAAGATGTCTTCCACCAAATAAAAATAATTGAAAGGTGATGACTATGCCCGAACATAACGCTGTTCAAACAATTTCTTTGGTTTGCAATTCTCTCAGAGAACGCCTTGACAAATTGAATGAAGCCGGCAAAAACGGTGAACTTGACAAAGACAGTTTTGCCTATGGCGAAAAGACCGCCTATGTGGAATGCCTTGAAATGATCCAAGCCACATGGGAGAAGTGCGTCGTCCCGGACGATATCGAAGGAGATTATCCGCTTTAATCAAGCGCCCCTTAAATATCTTCGCCGCACCACGTCTCCTACAGCGTTGGTCTGCTCCACTAACAGAGGCAACCGCCTATTTTATCTGCGCCCGCTAAGTCAATATATCTACTGCGCCGCCACCTTATTGACTGTAGTCTCCTTGACAAGTTGTGGCTGCCAAGTTAATGGAGACGCTTAATTCAATAACGACAAAAATGTGCGACGTTTGTGTGGTGAAATCCCTGCTTCTAAGCAAAACCCTACTATTAGGGTGTGTTCCATAGGGAATAGAAAAATCTTAATTTCATATCGGAATACACGTTTGGGCGAATCAAGAAAAGAAGTCGAGAGCAAGACTCCCGACTTCTTTCTTTGAATTATTGTATATTAAAATATATTCGCGTTTGACTTCCTTGGCTTGATTGCGATCTTCTTGCCATTCCTGAAAATTGTTACGGTTTCCTTCGTAAGAATAAAATTCTTGAATATACTCCTGCGTCGGCACGAACGACGGCATCGCAAGCTATCGCACAATGCAAAACAGGATCAACGCAATCAAAGCGGCGGGAACGAATGCGGAGATCGAGGTCTTTCGAGGACTTCCGCACGGCTTCGGCTTGGGACAAGGCACAATTGCCGAGGGTTGGCCCTCCCGCGCCGTCTCCTTTTGGGAAAAACAGATGTAACAGTGATCAAACCGCTTTGACTGATTTAGCATACCCGCCAAATAGCGCAGTTTGCAAAACCGTCTGTACGGGATGAGAGACAAGGAAAAACCGCTTTTCTGAGCACCCAGCGTACTTTTGTGTACGTGGTGTGAGCAAATCTTAGATAACTTAAAAACCGCGATATTTGGATGAAGAGCGAGGAAGGGCAAATTTTCGAGTAGTCGAGCGTACTTAAGCGCACGTGACTGCGAGAAAAACTTAGATAACGTAAAACCGTCTGTACGGGATGAAGAGCGCGAAAGCGCCCTTTTCCTGAGCGTCGAGCGTACTTAAGCGTACGTGACGTAAAGGAAAAGGGCGCTGACAAAGCTATTCGCCCGTACAGGCGGTTTTACTCCCACTCGATGGTGGCGGGGGGCTTCCCTGTGACATCATACACCACACGAGAAACCCCTTTAACCTCGTTTACGATGCGGGAAGAGACTACGTCAAGCACGGAATAGGGAATGTGGGCGTACTCGCAGGTCATAAAATCGGATGTGATGACGGCGCGAAGGCCCAAAACATAGTTATAAGTGCGGCCGTCGCCCATGACTCCGACGGTGCGCATGTCGGTGAGGACGGCGAAATATTGGTCGTATTTAAGCCCGGCGCGCGCGATCTCCTCGCGGTAGATATAATCGGCGTCGCGCAGGATGTCGAGCCTCTCTTTTGTGACCTCGCCTATGCAGCGCACGGCAAGTCCGGGACCGGGAAAGGGCTGGCGGCTTACAAGCGCTTCGTCAAGTCCGAGGCGGCGACCAAGCGCGCGGACCTCGTCTTTGAAGAGGTATCTGAGCGGCTCCACAAGTCCTATAAATTTTGTGTCCTTGGGCAGGCCGCCCACGTTATGGTGAGATTTGATGACCGCGCCCGTCGTAAGTCCGCTTTCGACGACGTCGGGATATATGGTGCCTTGCGCAAGGAAACTGCCCGCATATTTGTCGCTCTCTTCCTCAAACACGCGCACAAATTCCTCGCCGATTATCTTGCGCTTGCGTTCGGGCTCCGTAACGCCCGCCAGTTTGGACAAAAATCTCTCCTCGGCGTCCACGCGCACAAAGTTGAGGGACTTGCCCTTGAAGGCGCGCTCTATCTCGTCGCCCTCGTTTTTGCGCATCATGCCGTGGTCCACAAATATGCAGGTGAGTTGCCCGGGAATGGCGCGCTCCAGAATGGCGGCGCAGACGGAGCTGTCCACCCCGCCGCTCAAGCCGAGCACGACGCCCTTGTCGCCGACCTGCTCGCGGATGGCGCGGATCTGTCTGTCTATGACGTCGTCTATGTTGTAGTCGCCCTTTGCGCCGCAGATCCTGTACAAGAAGTTGTGTATCAGGCGCGTACCCTCGCGAGTGCGCTCCACTTCGGGATGAAATTGCACCGCGTACAGCCGTCTTTCGGCGTTATACATGGCGGCGATGGGACAATCCGCCGTATGCGCCGCCCCTATAAACCCGTCGGGGACGCGAAGCACACAGTCGGTGTGCGACATAAGCGTAACGGTCTCGCTTTCAAGCCCGTCAAAAAGCGCGCATGCCTTATCGTCGTAGGTCGCGGAGATGGTGCCGTATTCGCTGACCTTGCAAGGCCCCACTTCGCCGCCGAGCGTATACGCCATAAGTTGCATGCCATAGCATATGCCAAGGATGGGGATCCCCATCTCGAACAGCTCCTTCACGGTGTGCGGCGAACTTGCGTCATACACGCTGTGCGGCCCGCCCGTAAGTATTATGCCTATGGGCGCGATCTGCCTGAGCGTCTCAAGCGGCGTGGCGCCGGAAAGTATCTGCGAATGTACGCCGCACTCCCTCACGCGCCGCGCGATAAGCTCTTTATACTGCCCGCCGAAGTCGAGCACGACCACGGTTTGATTAAGGTCTTTTGTCATAATCGCCTCTTTATCTGACCAAAACTTATATATAAACCCGCGATTTTGCGGGTTTTCATACATTATCTGATTATAATTGCGTCTCGCTCCGCGCCCACGGAAATGTACTTTATGCGGCAGCCGACGGCGTTCTCGATATATTCGATATACGCTCTTGCCGCGGCGGGAAGCTCCTCGTAAGAGCGGCAGGAGGCGGTGGAGCAATTCCATCCCTCGAGATACTCTATCACGGGTTTTGCGACGTTGAGCGCCTCGCCGGAGGGGAACTCGTCGGTGAGAGTGCCGTTAACGTCGTACTTCACGCAGACGGGTATCTTGTCCATGCCGTCGAGGATGTCCAGTTTTGTAAGCGCGATCTCGTCCGCCGCCTGCACCATGCAGCCGTACCTTGACGCAACGACGTCAAAGCCGCCCACTCTGCGGGGACGCCCTGTTGCGGCGCCGTATTCGCCGCCCGCCTCGCGCAATTTGTGCGCCTCTTCGCCGAACATCTCCGCCGTGAAGGGGCCTTCACCGACGCAGGTGGAGTATGCCTTCATGACGCCTATCGCGTTTTGCACTTTGCGGTTGGGGATGCCCGCGCCCACGGGACCGTAAGCGGTTATCGTGGAGGACGACGTCGTGTAAGGATAGATGCCGAAATCTATGTCTCTGAGCGCGCCGAGCTGAGCCTCGAGCATGACGTTTTTGCCCTCGTCGAGCGCCTTATTGAGGTAATAGCCCGCGTCGCAAATGTAGTCTTTGAGGGGCGCGCCGTATTTTTCAAACCACTCGAGCATGCCCTCGACGGTGTAGCCCTTCGCGCCGTAACTGCCCTCTATGGTGAGGTTTTTCCATTCCACGATGGTCTCAAGCCTCGACCTAAGATATTCGGGGTGCAGGATGTCGCCCATACGGATGGCCTTTTTCATATATTTGTCCGCATAGATGGGCGCGATGCCGCGGCGGGTGGAGCCGAACTTTTTGTCCGCGAGCCTGTCCTCCTCAAGGCAATCCTGCGCGACGTTGTAGGGGCAGCAGACTATCGCCTTGTCGCTTATTTTGAGGTTGGCGGGGGTGATGACTACGCCCGCGTCCCTGAGGCGCGCGATCTCCTTATTGAGATGCTCGATGTCAACGACCATACCGTTGCCCATGACGTTCACCTTGTCCTCGCGCAATATTGCGGAAGGAAGCAGGTTGAGCACAAATTTGCCCCTGTCGTTTATGACGGTATGTCCCGCATTGTTGCCGCCCTGATAGCGAACGACGATATCCTGAGACTGCGCAAGCAGGTCGACCATGCGCCCCTTGCCCTCGTCTCCCCAGTTGATGCCGACGATTGATGTAAGCATATATGCACCTCTTTTGAGATTTTTTTGCGCCTTTTCGTTTTGCGCACGGGTCGCGCGCGGAAAAGTCCGCGAAGTTTCAAGCCCCGTCTCAGACCTCTATTTCGGAAGTCGCGACGATCTCGCCCCTCCTCTTTTCAAGCAAAGGATCCACGACCTCGGACAGATATTCTTCCACCTGCTGCCTCGCCCTGCCCGTAAACGCCTCCGCGTTAACAAGGTTTTTCAGCTCCGCTTCGCTGAGGCCGAAGGTCTTGTCCTTCAATATGCGGTCGAGCAAGTCGTTTTCGCCGCCCTGCTCCTTTACAACGGCCGCCGCCGCGACGGAGTGCTTGCGGATCGCCTCATGCAGCGCCTGTCTGTCGCCGCCCTTTTCGCTTACGCAATACATAAGGATATTTTCGGTCGCCATAAACGGCAGTTCCCTCATGAGGTTGCGCTCGATTATCTTTGGATAGAGCTTAAGCCCGCTTATTATGTTGAGATACAGCGCGAGTATTGCGTCGACGGCGAGGAAAGCCTCGGGGATCGCTATGCGGCGATTCGCGCTGTCGTCAAGCGTGCGCTCAAACCACTGAGTCGCCGCCGTGACGGCGGGATTGAGAGAGTCGACCATGACGTATCTTGCAAGCGAAGCTATGCGTTCGCTGCGCATGGGGTTGCGTTTGTACGCCATTGCGGACGAGCCTATCTGCCCCGCCTCGAAAGGTTCTTCCGCCTCCTTCAAGTGGGACAAAAGCCTTATGTCGTTTGAAAATTTCGCCGCGCTCTCGGCTATGCCCGCAAGCACTGACAGCACGTTATAGTCGACTTTGCGCGTATAGGTCTGGCCGCTGACGTCCACGCTGCGCTTGAATCCCATCTTGTTTGCGATGAGGTCGTCAAGGCGTTTGACCTTGTCGTGGTCGCCGTGGAAAAGCTCCAGAAAACTTGCCGCCGTACCCGTCGTGCCCTTGCATCCGAGCAGCCTGAGCCTGTCAAACTCAAAATCGAGGCTTTCAAGGTCAAGCACAAGGTCCTGCAGCCACAGCGTTGCTCTTTTGCCTACGGTAGTGGGCTGCGCCGCCTGAAAGTGCGTGTATGCAAGCGTCGCCATGGCGCGATTTTCATAAGCGAAATTTCTTACCGCTTCTATGACGGCGAGAAGTTCGCCGCGGATGAGCGCGAGCGCCTCGCGGATCTGAATGACGTCGGTATTGTCGCCGACAAAACAACTTGTTGCGCCAAGATGGATGATGGGCTTCGCAAGCGGGCACGCCTTGCCGTAGGTGTGCACATGCGCCATGACGTCGTGCCGCACTTCACGCTCCTTTTCGCGCGCATAGTCATAGTCGATGTCGTATATATGCGCCTTCATCTCGTCTATCTGCGCGTCGGTTATCGCAATGCCAAGCTCCTTTTCGGCCTCGGCAAGCGCGATCCACAGCTTGCGCCAGGTGCTGAATTTGAAATCCGCCGAGAAGATCTTTTTCATCTTCTCGCCCGCGTACCTCTCCGACAGCGGAGACGTGTAAATGTCTTTGGGGATGTCCATCTCTCCTCCTGAAAAAATCAAAAGTGCCCCGCAAAAGCAATCGCATATGGCCTTTTGGAAACACCTTATTCATACCTCGCCCTGTTTGCGAGCGCATGCGTGCGCCGGGTTATCTTGCCCTTAGCGCCCCGCTTCTTGACGCCGCGCGCACAGGTATGTCCGACGGTACTTACTATATCACGCGCGAGGTTTTTTGTCAATCGCGCGCGCGACTTTATATAACTATTGATATAATACTCAATATATCTGCATCTATCCGCGCTTCAGGTGCGCCAATCTATGGGCGTTATGCCGTTTTTGACGAGGAAATCGTTGCACTTTGAAAAGTGCTTGCAACCGAAAAACCCTGCGTATGCGCTGAGAGGCGAGGGGTGCGGGCACTCGAGGACAAGATGCTTGGGCGAAGTGATAAGCGCCTTTTTGGAGCGGGCGTTGCCTCCCCAAAGCAAAAACACTATGGGCTTTTCGCGGGAGTTGAGCTTTTTTATCACGCTGTCGGTCAGCGCCTCCCAGCCCATGCCCTTATGCGAATTGGGGCAGCCCTCGCGCACGGTGAGCACCGTGTTGAGAAGCAGCACGCCCTCTTTCGCCCACTTTTCGAGGTTGGGAGAGGTGTTCAGCACGCCAACGTCGTCGTATATCTCCTTGAAAATGTTGACAAGCGACGGCGGAGCGGGCACTCCCGGCTTTACGGAAAAACACATGCCGTGCGCCTGTCCCGCGCCGTGATAGGGGTCTTGCCCAAGGATGACCGCCTTGACGTCCTCGTACGGCGTCGCCCTGAACGCGTTGAATATGTCGTGCATGTCGGGGTAGATCGTGCGCGTAGCGTACTCCTTCGCGAGAAATTTGCGGAGCGCAAGATAGCTTTCGCTTTCAAAATCTTCCTTCAAGACATCGTCCCAGCTGTTTCCTATGTTGACCATAGCCTCTCTCCTTATCAAAAAGATTATACCATACTTTTCCTTTATGGCAAGGTATGAAACGTCGCAATTTTAATCATACTAAACTTGGCGGGGCGATCCGCCCTGCAAAGGAGAACTTTTTATGGCAAAAACAACCGCTTCAAGCAAGCAGACCACCAAAAAGCAGCCCTCTGACTGCCACTGCAACGAAAAGCAGACGTCCGCAAAGTCCAAAAACGCCAAGAGCGCCAAGGACTGCACGGATTGCAAGTGACAAATCGGGACAGAGCAAGCCTCTGTCCCCTTTGTTTATGGCAAATTTTTTGCGACCCAAAGCGAAAAAAGCCCCAAAATAGCGGACAAAACTCCGCATCAATTTGGCAAAAGAGCATAAATCCGCCCGAAAACGCGGACAAAATAGGTCCGAAGCGCCAAAAAAGACCTCGCCGCGCCTTAAAATTTCTTACAAAAATCAAAATTTTTGCGATTTGAACGGCTTGATTTCATTAGCGCGTTTAGAATGCCGATTTTTATATCCGTCGCATTAAAACGCTTGTTTTAGAATGCCTGTTTTTTGCAGAGTTTGAATATTTGAAAGCACATTTTTGACAAAATTGCAAATAACTTGCATTTTATATCTTAAGTTTTGTTGCGTTTTTGAAAGGTTTTTTGAAAATTTGCAAAAAAACTTACAAAAATCGCTTGACGTGCATACAATGTAGTGATAATATGTAAGCGTAATCAGAAAACGTGTTCGATTACATAATATCGCTCATAATTTTCCCCCTTATTATAGCGAGCGGCTTTGAGTGTGTGACATTCAAGGCCGCTTGCACTTTTATCCCGCTTTATCTTTCGTCCCTTTCGCCGAAAGGAGCAAAATAAGCAAACCTCATCGGTCATGTCGATGGATTATGTTTGTGCTTATAAGTCATGACGATAGGTTTTGTTTGTGCCTTTATAAAATAAAAGATCCGCCGGAGTACGGGCGAACCTTAAGCGCGTCTGATTTATATTTTTATTGCGGGAAGTTTCTGAGCGCCACGATAAGCACCTCTATGTCCGCGGGGGAGACGCCGGACACTCGCGACGCCTGCCCGAGGTTTTCGGGACGGATGGCGCTGAGTTTTTGTCTTGCTTCTATGCGCATCGCCCGCACGGCGTTATAGTCGAAGTCGCGCGGAATTTTGCGCGCCTCAAGCCTGTTTTGCTCCTTGACGGCGGCAAATTCCTTTTTGAGGTAGCCCTCGTATTTAAGCTCGATGACGGCGGCGTCCACCGCCTCGAGGTCCTCTTCAAAGCCGACGAGAGGCGCAATGTCTCTCCCCGTCACCAAAGGCCGCCTGCAGAGCTCGCCGAGGGTGGGCGTGCGAGCGGGGATATCCTCGCCGAGGCGGGAAAGCAGCTCTTCAGCACGCGCGCGCTCCACGGTTTTATCCTTGAGCGCGAGCACTTTATCGATATTTTCCTTCTTCTGCCTATAGCGGGCGTATCTTTCGTCACTGACAAGGCCTATCTCGCGCCCTATCGGGGTGAGGCGCATATCCGCGTTGTCCTGCCTTAACATTATGCGATGTTCCGCGCGCGAGGTCATCATACGATATGGCTCGCCCGTGCCCTTAAGCACAAGGTCGTCGATGAGCACGCCTATGTACGCCTGCTCCCTGCCGAGCACAAGCCCCTCCTCTCCGGAGAGCTTGCGCGCCGCGTTTATGCCCGCGATAAGGCCTTGCGCCGCCGCCTCCTCATAGCCGCTGCTGCCGTTGAATTGTCCCGCGCTGAACAGCCCTTCCACGGCCTTGCTTTCAAGCGTGGGTCGAAGGCTGAGCGGGTCGAGACAGTCGTACTCGATGGCGTATCCGTATTTTGCGAAGCGGCAATTTTCAAGCCCCGGGATCGTGCGATACATCTTTTCCTGGACGTCGCGCGGCAAAGAGGTCGACATGCCCTGAATGTACATCTCGTCGCTGCCAAGCCCCTCCGGCTCCACAAAGACCTGATGCCGTTGCTTGTCGCGGAAGGTCATGACCTTTGTCTCTATAGACGGGCAATAGCGTGGGCCTACGCCGGATATCGTGCCGTTATAAAGAGGGCTGCGCGAAATGTTTTCCTCTATTATCCTGTGAGTTTCGGGGGTCGTGTAGGTGAGGTAGCAGGGCTCCTCCTTAAAGAGCGCGTGCGACGACATAAAAGAAAATCTGTCCGCGTCCTCGCCAAGCTGGATCTGCATTTTGTCAAAGTCTATGCTGTCGCGATATATCCTTGCGGGAGTGCCCGTCTTGAAACGGCGCATCGGAAGCCCCAACTTTTCAAGGCTTGCCGTCAGACTTTTCGCGCCGCGAAATCCGCTCGGGCCGCTGTCGACGACTTCCTCGCCCGTAATTATCCTGCTGTTGAGGTATACTCCCGTGGCGATTATCACCGCTTCCGCGCCTATGCGCTCGCCGTCTGCAGTCACTACTCCGACCGCGCGCCCGCCTTGAGAAAGCACCTCTACGGCCTCTTTCCCCTCCACGGTAAGCAGCGGAGTCTTTTCAAGCTCCTCAAGCATAAGCCTGTGATACAGCGCCTTGTCCTCCTGCCCGCGCAAAGAGTATACCGCGGGGCCTTTTGCGGAGTTGAGGGTCTTTATCTGCAAAAGCGCCTTGTCCGCCGTAAGCCCCATCTGCCCGCCGAGCGCGTCTATCTCGCGCACGAGATGTCCCTTCGCCGTGCCGCCTATGGAAGGATTGCAGGGCATGTTGGCGACCGTCCCGAGGTCGAGACACAGCATGAGGACACTTTTTTTAAGCCTTGCCGCCGCAAGCGCCGCCTCGACGCCCGCATGCCCGCCGCCTATAACGATGATGTCGAAACTTCTGTTCATTTGCCCACGCAGAATCTTTGGAAAATGGAGTTGACCACTTCCTCGCTTGCCGTCCTGCCCGTTATGCGCCCAAGTGCGTCGTATGCCTCGCGCAGATCGACAAGAGTCAGATCTATAGTGCCGTCAAGTGACAAAACCGCGGCTTTAAGCGCCGATTTTGCCTGATAAAGTGCCGATATGTGTCTTTCGTTTGTCAAAAGCTCGCCGCTTTCGCCGCCGTTTCCGTAAAGGGAAACTATGCCGTCAAGCAAGCCGTCTATGCCCTCGCCCGTCTTGGCGCTGACTCCGTACGCATACATGATCTTCGGGATGGCAAAGCCCGCGACGTCGCACTTGTTGTAAACGCTGAACACAAGTTTGTCCTCAAACTCCAGCCCGTCGTCGCCCTCCGCGCCTCTGTCTATCACATGCAGGATGACGTCCGCGTTTTGCGCGGCGCGGCGCGCCCTTGCCATGCCCTCGTTCTCTATGCCGTCCGAGGACAGATCTCTTAAGCCTGCGGTGTCGACAAGATTTATTCTTATCCCGCCATATTCCACGCTTGCCTCGACGGTGTCGCGCGTGGTGCCCGCGACGGGCGCGACTATGGCGCGGTCGAAGCCGACTATGGCGTTGAGAAGAGAGGACTTGCCCACATTGGGCGCCCCCACAAGCGCCGCGGTAATTCCGTATTTGGCTATTCTGCCCTTCTTTGCCGTGGCAAGCAGCGCGTCTATATCATTTATCGCCTTGTCTATGCCCTGCGGCAGAGAGGGAAGGGTTTCGTCCTCCATCTCGTCGGGATAATCGAGGGTGGCCTCCAGCCCCGCGATCAGCTCCTCAAGGCCGTCGAGTATCGCGTTTATGCGCGAGGTTATCTCCCCCTGCATAAGTCCGTACGCCGCGCGTATGCCCGCCGCGCTCTCCGCGCTTATCATGTCCATCACGCCTTCCGCGTCCGCGAGTGAGAGCCTGCCCGACAAAAACGCGCGCTTTGTAAACTCGCCCTTGCCGGCAAGCGTCGCGCCGTGCTCCAACAAAGTTTCAAGCGCTCCCTGAACTATGCGCACGCCGCCGTGAAGGTAAAACTCCACGGTGTCCTCGCCCGTATACGCCTGCCGCGCCGGGAAGTACACCGCGTAGCCCTTGTCGCAAAAGTCGCGCGCTTTGAAAGTGCCAAAATGCATGTGCAGAGGCTGCCACGCCTCGCCGTGCTCAAAATTGAAAATGGCATCCGCAATGCGCAGCGCCTCGTCCCCCGAGACGCGCACTATGCCGATACCACCTGTTCCTATCGGTGAAGATATTGCGGCTATTGTGCTCATTCAGAACCTCTTTTTGCCTCCGAAGCTCTTGTATTTGGGAGGGCCGCCGTTTGACGCGGGCTTCACAAAGTCATCTTGCCCCGTAAAATATCCGCGGTAGACGTTGCCGTCGGGGGTTTCCTGCTCATCCGAGCGCGGTCTACGCTCCCTGCCCTCTCCTCTTCTGTCCGAGCGCCTGTCTCTCGAGCCTCTGCGGTCTTTGCGATCGCGGTCTCTTCCTGCGCGGTCGCGGTCTCTCTCGCCGTTGCGAATGGGGCGCTCGTCCTTAAGTTCCACGCCGACGGGGGTTATGACGACGTATCTGTTGGGTTCGTCCCCCTCGCTTTGAGTGGCGGCGATATCGCTGTCTGCAAGCGCGCTGTGGATTATGCGCCTCTCGAAGGGATTCATCGGCTCGAGGGCTATCTTGCGTCTTAAGCGATACGCCTTCTCCGCAAGCCTTATCGCAAGCGCGGTGAGGGTCTCCCGCCTCTTATCGCGATAGCCTTCGCAGTCTATGACCACTTTTTTGAAGTCGTACTTGCGCTCGTTGAGGAAGGTGAGGGCAAGATATTGGAAGGCGTCAAGCGCTTCGCCGCGATAGCCTATCGCCACACTGCCGTCCTCCCCTTCGATATCGACATAGATCGTTGAGTTTTCCTCTTTGGCGGTCGCGCGGCACGCGAGCCCCATCCTTTCAAGCACTCCGTTGATGAAATCGCCAAGTTGATCGGCGACGCTTTCTTTCAGGGTGACTCTTACGGTCGCCTTTGAAAAAAGTCCGCCTTTTGAAACCACCTCGACGTCGACTTGGTCCAAGGTCGCGCCAAGCTCGAGAAGGGCTTTCTCTGTCGCGAGCTCCACATTTGCGGCGCTTGTCTCAATAACTCTTTCCATGTTTACTCCCGGTGTTGCCGCCCGCGCTGTCGGCGCCTATCTGACGGCTATATTTGGATTTGATTTTTTCTGTTTTGATTTGTCCACAAGCCACGCTATCAGGTTGAAAGTCATCTGGAAGACTATCGCCGTAAGCGAACTTGTAAACATATACAGCGCAAACGCGCCCGAATACAGCAAGCCGAACACGCCCATCATCACGGGCATTATCCATTGCATGACTTTCATGGAGCCCTGCGCCGCATCGGGACCTGCCGCGTTCTTTTCCTTCTTCTCCTTTTTCCCCTTATTGTCGCCTTGCGCCTTGCTGAGCAACTTGGTGGAGATAAAGCTGAGCGCGATGGACAACACGGGCAATATCAGAAGTCCGTTCCAGGACCCGTTTTTGCCGTAGCCGCCTGCCTGCTTGTTGTTGAGCACCTTCGCCATGACGCGCTCGTACTCGTCCTTGGTTATGCCCGTCAGCCTTGAGGTCGCAAAGCCCTTCTGTCCCGTGACCGTAGCGAAATCGGGCACCGCCTTTGACCAATTGTCGCCGACGAAGATGTTGTGTATCCAAAGCCATTGCCTGACCTGCTTCTGCTCCTTTGCGGAGTAGACCTCAAGCAC
>CANQCC010000009.1 GCA_947589635.1 uncultured Clostridia bacterium
CGAGGATGGTTGTGGAGCCGGTCGCGGTGGGAACGCGCTGTGCGGAACCGATCAGTTTGCCTGCGAGCTCGGGAATGACAAGGCCGATCGCCTTTGCGGCGCCGGTGCTGTTGGGCACGATGTTGATAGCGGCGGCGCGAGATCTGCGCAGATCGCCCTTTCTTTGCGGTCCGTCAAGAGGCATCTGGTCGCCGGTGTAGGCATGGACTGTGGTCATGATGCCTGACACGATGGGAGCATAATCGTTGAGCGCCTTAGCCATAGGAGCGAGGCAGTTTGTCGTGCAGCTTGCGGCGGAAATGATGTTGTCGCTTGCGGTAAGAGTCTCATGGTTGACGTTGTAGACGATGGTGGGAAGGTCGTTGCCCGCGGGAGCGGAGATGACGACTTTGCGAGCGCCTGCGTCGATGTGGGCCTGCGCCTTCGCCTTAGAGGTGTAGAAGCCGGTGCACTCAAGCACGACGTCCACTTTGAGCTTCTTCCAAGGAAGGTCTGCGGCATTCTTTTCGGCGTAGATTATTATCTTCTTGCCGTCGACGACGATGTAGCCGGGATCCTTCTCGGTGGCCTCGCCATATTCCACAGTGTGGCTGTTGGCGTAGTTGCCCTGAGTTGAATCATACTTCAAGAGGTGCGCGAGCATTTTGGGGCTGGTGAGGTCGTTGATAGCGACGATCTGATAGCCCTTTGCGCCGAACATCTGTCTGAAGGCGAGACGGCCGATGCGTCCGAAACCGTTGATAGCGACTTTTACGTTTGCCATAGTTATTCCTCCAATAAAGGTTTTATTTTTTTATTTTTGTTTTTGGTCTTTCAACCTACAACATTATAAAATCTTTGCATAAAGATTGCAAGCGCTAAACGAAAAAAACCATATAATTTTGCAAATCGCCGCGCTAATCGGCGAGGAAGGTTATCTTTCCGTACACGCATACGCTTAAAAAGTCTATAAACCACATGAACGGGAACAGCGCGAGGCAAAGTATGCCAAACAACAGCGTGGACGTGTTTCTCGTCTCGAAAAAGCGCGTTATGCGATACGTCGCCGCCAAAATCCAACCGAAAAACAGATCTAACATGATCTTGCCCCAAAGCGGCAATTTGTCAAATCTGTTTGTGAGGGTGAGCTTTTCGTCAAGGTTGGGCTCGACGGGGATGACGACGGTAAACGTGCTGCCTTTGCCCTTTTTGCTTTTGGCGTATATCCTTCCGCCGTGGTCGCGCACAATCTCCTTTGTGATGTAAAGCCCAAGTCCGTTGCTGCCCGAGGAGTTTGCGCGGGTCTTGTCCTCAGTGTAAAATTGGTCGAAGATGTAGGG
The DNA here is from genome assembly GCA_947589635.1 of uncultured Clostridia bacterium. Classification (GTDB taxonomy): domain Bacteria; phylum Bacillota; class Clostridia; order Christensenellales; family CAG-917; genus CAG-475. Next base: position 1,320 of record CANQCC010000009.1, read on the forward strand.
CAGGCTCGCCTTTGAGATGCCCTGTCCGCGATCGCTTATCCTGATGTAAAGATTTTTTGCGAAAAGCCTGTACGAAATTTTGATAGTTGTGCCCGAATCGGAATATTTTACCGCATTAGATATCAGGTTTTGTACGACTCTGCCAAATTGATAGGCGTCTATCCTTATGGGGACGGACGGCACTTTTTTATGTTTGATGGCGATGCCTTTTGCCTCGGCAAAGGGCTGCATTCTTCTTACCGCCTCGTTGAAATATTCGCGGGCGTCGGTGATGTGCTTGGCTTTTTTATTCTTTTCGAGTTCGGCGTGGGAGTCCTCCACGAGGTCAAGTACCATCTGATTCATCTGCTCCGTCTTTTGCAGGATGAGGCTTGCGTAATCCTTGTCGTCCATGCCGTCGCTGAGACTTTCCGCATATCCCGAAATGACCGCGAGCGGGGTCTTCATGTCGTGCGCGACGGACGCGATGGCGGTGTTTGTGCGGTTGGCGATATCCGTCTCCCTGTCCTGCAACTTGAGAAGGGTCAGACGAAGCGCGTCAAGCCTCTTCATTATCGCGTGATAGACGCCTACGCCCTCTATTTTGACGGGCTGGAGCAAGTTGCCCTCCTGAAGGCGCATAAGCTCCGCCTCTATTTTTGCAAGTCTCGATTTACGCATTAGTCCTGCCACTTATATCCGAGCCCCCACACGGTGGTCACGTTTTGAATGTCCGCTTTTGCAAGTTTGTCGCGCAAGCGCGCTATTGTAACGGCGACGGTATTTTCGTCGATGTATTCGTCGATGCCCCACACCTCGTCGATGAGCTTTTGCTTGGGGATGATGGTATTTTCGTTGAGAGTTAGGTAATCGAGTATCTTAAACTCTTTAGCGGTGAGAGGAATATCCGCCCCGTCCACCTTCGCCTCGAAGCGGGAAGAGGATATGCTGAGCCTGCCGTACTTTCTGTCGTCCCCTCTTTGCAGCGCGTTGAAGTCATAATATCTGCGAAGCTGAGCGCCCACTCTCATGACCATCTCTTTGAAGGAGAAGGGTTTTGTGATGTAGTCGTCGGCGCCGAGCGCGAACATGCGTTCCTTGTCCTCCTCGGCGACTTTCGCGGACACGACGATGACCGGGATCGTCCTTGTTTCGCGCAAGGTGCGGCAGACCTCGTAGCCGTCGACTTTCGGCATCATTATGTCGAGAAGCACAAGGTCGGGTTCGACTTGTTTTGTCATCTCGAGCGCCTGCGCTCCGTCAAACGCCTGATACACGGTGTGCCCCGCCTTAAGCAGGTAGTTGCGCATCATATCGGATATGTCGATATTGTCCTCGGCGATCAAAATTTTTCTCATCTTTTCCTCTCAAGCTTTGATAAGTCTATTTTACATCATTATTTGCGTTTGCACAACGTATTTTTTGCTCCGCTGCGGCAAAATATCTCGCGTAAGCCTTTTTGCAATACCATGCGTGCTTGTCGGGCTGTTCCTCTCCGCGGTAGTCAAGATCGTATCTGCCGTTCACTCGCCATCCGTTGAGCATGGCTATGCTTATGGCGTCCCGGGGGCAGCCGAAGGAGCAGCGAGCGCACATCAGGCAATTGCCCGCAAACTTAAACTTGCCGTCTTCGCCACGGGTTATGTTGCTCATAGGACACACATTTACGCAGCGATCGCAGCCTATGCACTTGTCATAGTCCACTTTGAACATCTTTCCGTTCACGCGCATAGCGGGCTGCTCTATACGCAGCAACCAGGCAATGAAGTGCCCGAAGGGGACGCCTTTAAGCATATGCGGAGTTTTTTCAAGGACTTCGCGCGCCTCAATGGGGGCAAGCTCCTTTGCGGTATCCCACATCTTTGTCGCCATGCTGTCGGTGTGGCGGAAGATCATGTTGTATGGCATTACATAGTGATATTCGGCGTACTGCCTGTACCCTCTGCGCCTGAGGATCCCCCGCATTTTGTATGAGGAGATGTTGTTTGTCTTTAGCGGCTCGCCGGAGCTCTTTATGACGAAGTACTCCTTTTCGTCCTCTTTTTCCCTCTTCGGAAGGGCGCGCGCGAGGTCGAGCATTATGTGCGGCGCGTTGAAACCGTGAATGGGATACGCGAAACCCACAAAGTCGAAATCCGCTGGATCGGGCAAATCTTCAAACCCCGCCTTAAGCTCGTACAAAGAGGTTTGCACGCCCTGCGCCTCAAACTCGCGCTTGTAAAGCTCGCATATCTTTTTTGTATTGCCCGTGCCCGAAAACATATATATTACGGCGTTTTTCATGTTTCACCTCAGAATTTTTCAAATCTCGCCTTGTGATCGGAGTCGAACCAATACTTGCGATTTTCTCCCCTTGCGTGCGTGTCGTACCAGACTTGCGCGTAGAAGGGCATAAATTTGCTGAGGCGGTCATAGTCCCAGGGCTGAGGTTGGCAGCAATAAGGGCACCAATGTCCCGCCTTCAGCACCGTATACGGCGAGGCGAAAAAACGATGGCCGTCGTGGCACTCCCATTCGAGCTTGGTGTAAAGGTCTCCCTTGACCATGCTCTCGGATATGCATCTGCCCCCTCTGAACGCCGCGGCGTCGCGCATGTCGTTGATGTCAAGCTCGCTGTCGGGCTTTGTCTCGTCATAGCCGTGACTCAAGCGATAGCCGTTTTGCACGACGTGGTCGGGATTGCGCATGTCGTCATAGTCGATGTCTCCGTCGGCAAGCTGTCCCTTGGCGAGCACGGGAAATTTGCTCCAGTCATCGGGCATATTCACGACGTTTTCGGGGCTGCCGAAGAAGGCGCGCACTTTGCCTGCGTCTTCGCTTGCGATCCACTTACGCGGCGCGTTTTCGTCCTTGAGAAGGCGCTCTATCGCGAGCTTACGTATCAGCCCCGCGGGGAAGATCTTGGCGACGCGATAATAGCTGTGCTTTTTTAATATCTCGTTCCAATAATCGCGGATGTCCTCTTTTTGAAAATCGAAATAATCGTTCAAAATGCCGCTGTCCTCAAACCACATGCAGTGAAAGTTGCGAAGGGAGTTCCATTGCGGACTCATAAACTTTTCGGTGGAGCCGCCAATTATGGCGAATCCCTGGTCGAAGGTGTCGTAGCCCGTCACTCTGTTGCGGGCGCCGCCGCCTATGTTGTAGCACTTCTTCCAGAAATTTTCGTCAAGCTGTCCCGAAGCGTCCTTTTCCACGAGGTTTTTCATAAGCAAACCGCTGTCGCGCGCCGTGACCCACTCGATGGGAGCGTTGAAGCAGGTGTGGAACATCAGCCCGTCCTTCATATTGTTTGTCAGCATACGACTGTGCAACATACCTGTCTGACGAAGCACCGCCCAATGCTTTACGTCGCTGTCAAGCACGTATCTTTCGCCCTTTATCTTGCTTGCGGAATATTCGTCGTACACGCTCGAGATGAGAGGATCGCCCACCCGCCCCCACGGATGCTTGTAGTTGCGATTGCCGTATATCGCCACCGTGGAGATGTGCACAAGTTTGGGCTGGTCGTCCTCTATCGCCGAGACCGCGTCGACTATGTTTATGGTGCCTTTACGGTTGCAATCGTCCGTCTCCTTGGGATAGTGGTCGGCAAGAGGAGGGATGACCGCCGCAAGATGCAAGACGTAATCGCTGCCCTCGACCAGCTGACGGCACTTGTCCGCGTTGGCAAGGTTGCCGAAGATTATCTGCACTCTGTCGCCGTATTTTTTGCGGATCTTGCGCGCATAGCGGCGCTCCCTGCGCTCGTCAAGCAACAGCGCCTTTACCTTTTGCACTCTGTCAAGCTCGAGCACCTGAGCAAGCGTCTCCATGCCCATATTTCCGCTCGCGCCGGTTATCGCAACGACAATTTTATCTTTCATATTCCGCCTCCAAGTCGTTTTTACAATTCTATGCTCTCACAAAAACATTACCGCGCAATGACAAATCGCTTACAAATTTCTTACATTTTCGCGCTTTCTCGCAAAATGTAGCCCGAGTGGCGCTTCAACTCAAAAGCCTATAGCGGCCGTTTATGGCAAAAGCGCGTCGCACTTATACGATAAAAGTGCGCGCACGCATATACGCATACGCATACATATATGCATATCGGTTAAGATCTCAGGGTCAAAAATAACAGCCTTCTTCGCGGTTAAAAGCAAAATTATGCACGTAAAAAAATCGCGCGTTTTTCTCGCGCGATTTTATGAATATTCTAAAGTTTCCAAGTTTGATTTTATCGGATTTTAATTTGCCCTAGGCGCAGCGTCTATATCGCCCGCATTAGTATGTGAGCTTTGCCGCCCTGAAAATTGCCGCAAAATTTCCCGCTTGAACTGCGTCAATCGAGAGGCTTCGAAGAGGGCAGCTCCTCAGTGGGCGCGTCGCCGAAAGCAAGCGCGTCCGGCTGCTCGGAGGGGTTTTCATCCGCCGCCTGCGAATTCTGCTCTGAGGGATCAACTTCTCCTTCCGTCTCCGCAGGGCGCATGGCGTTTGGATAGTAGATATCCTTTCTCAAATCGGAAGCTATCGCGTTCAGCTTGGTGGAAAGCCTGTACGGATCCGTCTGGTCAAACAGCACCGCGGTAGTCCCCGCCGCCGTTATGTAGATGTCGCCCACCTTGCAAAGCCTGTCGAGTATTCCAACCTTCGCGCTTACGGATTCTATCTTGTCATAGTACAAAAACTTGAAGTCCACGATGACTCCGCTGCGGATGATTATGCGCCTGTTTGTAAAGACGTACTCTATGTTTTTGACCTCGAGGGAGGATTTTACCACCTTGTATATCCACATCCACACGGGCGCGAGATGCAGTATGAAAAACGGCACTATAAAGCCGAGCAACCCAAGGGGGATCTCCCCTTTGCTCATGCCCATCCCCACAAGGGTCAGGATGACGGTGTCGAGGCACAGCCATATGATAACTATGGGCAGCGTCTTTGCGACCGCCGCAAGTTTGTACGCCTTTTTGAGGGGTTTTGTGCGCTCGAGGATCTTTTCGCCCTCCTCAAGCACGTCCTCCACGGTGTTGTAGGTCAGTTGTTTGCTGAAATATTTTTCGTTTATTTCCTTCATGTCGTCCTCCCAACAGGTCAAAAATAAGCCGATCTGAATTATGCCTTTCAGTCCGCCGCTTTGTCGGGCTGTTCAAGGTTTCTCAATACGTATTTGCCTACGGTTGAGCAGTCGTAGTTGAGATAAGCGTCCACTACGCCGCCGTAATGCGAAATGCTCTTGTTGACGACCGCGCAGAAGTTGCCGCCAAACTCGTACACAAGCCCCGCGGCGGGATACACTTTGAGCGACGTGCCCATGATGATCATCACGTCGGCTCTGCGTACTATGCGCGCCGCCTCCGCCATCATATCTCCGTCGAGATTTTCGCCGTACAGCACGACGTCGGGTTTTATTATTCCGCCGCATTCGCACCGCGGGATATCCTCCGCGTCGAGTATGGCGTCAAGGTCGTAGCTCTTGCCGCAGCGCATGCAATAGTTTCTGTGCACGCTGCCGTGAAGCTCGTACACGTTCTTGTTGCCCGCCGCGGTATGAAGCCCGTCTATGTTCTGAGTGATGACGGCTTTAAGTATGCCCATTTCCTCAAGCTTTGCCAGCATATGGTGCGCGGCGTTGGGCTGAGCGTCCTTATAGACCATCTTTTCGCGGTAGAAGCGGAAAAATTCGCTTGGATGCGCGTCAAAAAAGTCGCGCGAAAGTATATCCTCGGGATCGAAATCGCCGTACTTGGTGCTGTACAGCCCCGTGGCGCTGCGAAAATCCGGTATCCCGCTGGGCACGGAAACGCCCGCTCCCGTAAACGCCACCGCATTGTCCGTGTTTTTAAGCGCCCTGATAAGTTTGTCTTCCGGGCGCAGGTATATGCGCTTCTTTTCCATATTACCCTCCAAACATATTATAACACCCCTGTCAACTGATATGTCAAATTATGTTATCAAACATTTGCTAAGTTTTTCATGTGATGATATAATAAACCTGTTTTTCGGAGGCGGCTATGTTCAATAGATATATGCTCGAACTTGGCAGCAAACGTTCTGCGATAAGAGAACTTCACGAATTCGGACGGCTTCGCGCGGAGAGCCTCGGCGCGGACAGCGTGTTCGATTTTTCCATAGGCAATCCAAGCGTTCCCCCTCCGGACTGCGTAAGGCAGACGATAAAAAGGCTGGTGAGCGCTTCGGACAGCGTGGCTTTGCACAGCTATACCTCCGCGCAGGGCAGCGAGGAAGTGCGCAAGACGATCGCCGACGACATAAAGCAAAGATTCGGCGTAAACATGCGCGCGGACTTGATATACATGACCTGCGGGGCCTCCGCCGCGCTGACCGCGATAATAAACGCGCTTGCGGAAGAGGGCGACGAGTTTATACTCCCCGCGCCCTACTTCCCGGAATATACCGTGTATGTGACCGCGGCGGGCGCAAAGCACATAGACATCCCCTTCAAGGGCAACTTCGACATAGACCTCGACGCGCTTGAGGCGGCGATAAACAAGCGCACAAAGGCGATAATAATAAACTCTCCAAACAATCCGAGCGGCAAAGTTTATTCGGAGGATATGATCCTGCGCCTCGCCGAGATTCTGGAGAGGAAAAACCGCGAACTTGGCATAACCGTATACGTCATCGCGGACGAACCCTATCGCGAGCTTGTCTTCAACGGCCAAAAAGTGCCGTTTGTGATGAATTATTATAAAAATACCGCCGTATGCTACAGCTACTCAAAGTCCCTCTCCCTGCCCGGAGAGCGCATAGGCTATATCGCGGTCAGCCCCGAAGCGGAAAATGCGGACGAGTTGTATCTTGCCATCCTCGGCGCGGGCAGAGCGCTCGGCTTTGTCTGCGCGCCCACGCTGTTTCAGCAAGTGGTGGCAAAGTGCCTCGACGCCCGTCCCGACCTCGACATCTACAGGCACAACGGAAAGTTGCTTTACGACGAGCTTACCGCCGCAGGATTTGAGTGCGCTCCGCCCGAAGGCGCGTTCTATCTGTTTGTAAAAGCCCCCGACGGAAATTCTCAGGCGATGTCAGAGCGCGCCAAACAACTTGGCATACTGATAGTGCCCGGCGACGATTTTGCCGCGAAGGGCTATTGCCGCGTCGCATATTGCGTGGACGAAAGCCTTATTTTGCGCGCCGCGCCCCTCTTCAAAAAACTTGCGGACAGCTATAAATAACTCTGCAAACAAGACCACAATACCCGCTCGACCTCTGTCAAGGTCGAGCTTTTTATTTACTTTCCAAAAAAACCGCTTTGCAGCCGATTTCATCTTCTCTTTATAAAAATAGTCTGCCTTAAACGGCGCGTCCGAACCCCGACGAACACGGCGCAAAATGAAGGATGTAAAACAAATTATACAAAATAATCTTCTCTGTTGATAAAAACCGTGATATACTTGAGTATGTACCGAAATTGGGACGCAGCCCGCGATATAATGCATATAAACAAGTCGCGAAGCGCGCCTTTGCGACATATATTTGAAAAAACTTGCGAGGAGAAACAAATGGAAGCGAAAAAGACGCTCATCATCCGCATATATCAGGCGCTTGAAAGATATTCGGACGCGCTGCATCCGCTCACGCAGCAACAGATAATCGACATTTTGTACAGGGATTTCGGCCTGGAGTGCGAAAGAAAGGCGGTGGGCAGAAACATCAGCTATCTTAAAGAGATGGGCTTTGACATAGAGAGCGACGCGAGCGGCACTTATCTTGCCTCGCGCAGCTTTGAAAACTCCGAACTGAGGCTGCTCATCGACAGCGTGCTGTCCTCGAGGCACATAGACCCCGGATATTCCGCGGCGCTTATTGACAAACTTATAAAACTCGGCGGGCTCAACTTCAAAAGCCACGTCAAGCACGTCTATTCCGTCAAGGAGTGGGATAAGACGCAAAACAAGGACTTCTTTTTGAACATCGAGCTTGTGGACGAGGCGATTGAAAACTGCAAAAAGATAGCCTTCGACTACAACAAAACCGGCCTCAACAAAAAGCTGTATCGCACGGACCGTCATACCGCGTCGCCCTATCAATTGCTTTTGCACAATCAGCACTACTATCTTATGTCGCACGACGACAAGTACGACAAGATGTCCTTCCTCAGGTTGGACAAGATAACCAATATGGCTATACTTGACGCCCCCGCGCTGCCTCTCAAAGAAAATCCCGGCTACGAAAAGGGGATAAACTACCGCGACCTCGCGACGGGACTGCCCTATATGTACAGTGACAAGCCCGTGCTTATCACCTTGAAGTGCCCCGACTTCATGATGGACGCGCTGTGCGATTGGTTTGGCAGCGGATTTGTGACTTCGCGCGCGGAGAGCGGATATTTTACCGCGACTATCAAGGCAAGCGAACAGGCGATGCTCTTTTGGGTGCTGCAATACAACGTCAACGTCGAAGTGCTGTCGCCAAGCTCCTTAAGGCAGCGGGTCATAGACGCGCTTAAAGCAACTCTTGCCATCTACGGCGAATGATGGCATTAGAAAACCGATTGAGACATAAAGGAGCTCCGATTGCTTCAATCATATTGCACTAAAACGCCATATTGGCGAATGATGGGCGCGCGGTTGCTTTTTTGAAAAATCCGGGTTATAATGAATTGTTTTCAAAAAGGCGAGTATGACGGATAAAGCGATTGGAAAAAGACTTTTCGTCCAAAGCGTAAAACTTATGCTTGTGGGCATTTTAAGCGGACTTACGGTCGGCGTTATCGTCACGTTCTACGCTCTGGCGGCGGAGATCATAGGGGAACATTCCGCAAATATTTATGAAGGCATCCGCCAAAATCCCGCCTTTATCCCCCTGCTTTTTCTCACTCTCGCGGTGGGAGCGTTTATGATTGGCACATTGTGTTATCTTGTCCCGATGCTGTCCTCAAACGGAGTCCCGCAGACGGAGGGCGCCTCAAGAGGCATATTGAAACTCAAGTGGTATCAGGTCCTGCCTTCCATGGCGGCGGCAAGCCTTGTCAGCATATTCATGGGGCTGACTGCGGGCTCCGAAGGCCCTTGCATGCTTATAGGCGCCATGTGCGGAGACGGCACAAGCAAACTTTTCAAAAGCACGGATATAGAGCGCCGCTATCAGATAACGGGCGGCGCGTGCGCGGGAGTTGCGGTCGCAGCAAACGCTCCGCTTACGGGCATAGTTTTCGCGCTTGAAGAGGCGCATCGCCGCTTTACCCCGTCCATATTCGTATGCGCGCTGTCGTCGGTGTTCACCGCGGTAGCCACTCGCAATCTGCTTTACGTCGCGCTTGGGCTTGCAAGGACGCAATCGTTTTTGACCTTCCGCCTTGTGCATATGCACGCCCTCGAATATCTGTACGTCGCGCTTGCCGCGCTTGTGTGCGCGGGAGTCGGCGTGCTGATCGTAAAACTTGTGCCCCTCGTGCGCAGGCTGTTTGCAAGGATGACCGCGCTTAGGGGCATAGTCAGATTTTTGATACCCTTTATGCTTGCGGGCGTCGTTGGGCTTATAAGCGTGTACGCGACGGGAAGCGGCCATTCCCTCATAAATTTGCTCGGCACAGAAGGCGGCACAAGAGGAATGGAACTTCACGGCATCTTCGGCTCGCCTATAGCCGTCACGCTGTTTGTCCTTGTCATATTGCGCGTGATAATGCTTATCGCGGGCATAGGCGCGGGCGTTCCGTGCGGCGTGTTTATCCCCATACTTGCCATAGGCGCGCTGCTTGGCGCGTTGATGTCCCGCCTGTTTATGGTCATGGGCATGAGCGCTATCTATGCGGACGGGATCATGCTAATCTGCATGGCGACGCTTTTCACGACTACGGTAAAAGCGCCACTGACCGCGTTTATCTTCACGATGGAGTTCACCTGGCAGCCCACTATGTTGCTGCCCGTCGTGCTGGGCGTGTTCATAGGCTATATGCTCAGCGAGATAGCGCGCAACAAACCCCTTTACGACATCCTGCTTGAGGAGATGGTGGAAAAGACGCATAAGGACGTCATCCATCACGAATACGTCACGTTGATTGTCGAGGGCGCGCACGCTGCGGGACAGACGATACGCGACGTGCTGTGGCAGGACGGAGTGTACATCAAAAGCATAGAACGCGACGGACAAAACGTCCTGGTCACATCGGATACCGTGCTGCTTGCTGGCGACAGGCTTACCTTGCAGGCGGACATAGACGACATCGAGGAGTTTGAAACGCGCGTGGAAGAAATTGTCAAGCCTCAACTTTCAAGACAACCTTTTAAGGTATCTAAACGCGTAAAATCTCTTATAGACGAAAAAATCAAAGACAAAGCTCCGCTTGAAGACGACCCGCGGCAGGGAGAAGACAGCTTGATAAAACAGACTGAAGAAAATGCCGTTTTACAAGATGCCGCAGACGATGATATTTGCGCTATAAAAGAAGTTGCAAACGGGCAAGAAATCGCTTCGGACGACGAGCGCGTGGAAGAGCGGGCGGACGAGGAGCCCAGCCCCGCGCAAGAAGTAAATTCTTTAGATAAAAACGGCGAACAAACGGATTAAAATCCAAAATACGGCGGCTTGAGCGCCGCTTAAGAGAGGTATCATGAGCGACGTATGCATTATGTACGGCGAAAACGAGGAGGTCGCGCCGCAACTTGAAAAGGCGATAGACGACCTTAAAGGAATAAGCCGTGAAAGAATGATCTTCCCAAATATCGACCACGCCGTAAAGGCGGTGGCAAGCGGCACGAGGGCGCTGTTTTTCGGGTTCGCGCCCGTGCGCTCCCTTATAAGGGACAGGACGATCGCGCCTCTCAAATTGCACACTTCCTTAAGGATATGCGACAAGATCACGGCGGTCAGCGAGGCGACGGGCGGCATATTTGCCGCGCAAGGAAATTATGACATACTTCCCGAGTTCGGGCGCGGGTTTGTTGACACTTTCTCCTACAGCGAGCTTGAAATAGAGCGAAACGCGCGGATCGCCTTCGAATACGCCGAAAAAGAGGACAAATACATACTTATCGTGGACAGGGCAAAAAAACTTATGACGGCGCTGTTGCGCAGAACGATAGTCGCGGACATACACGAAGATTATCCCTCCGTGCCCCTGAAAATGATCGATATAAGCGAGTTTTCGCCGAGCGTCGACCTTGAAGGCAGCGTCATTTTCGGCGACGCGCTGACCTGCGACGTGCTTACGGCGGCAGTAGGCGCCAAAGGCTTCGAGGCGATTTTAGGCGACTCAAACGTCGCCCTCTACGCGCCTATCGGCGGCGAGGACGGAATTTTGAAAGCGCCCGCGCACATGCTTTCGTACTGCTTTGGCAGGGAGCAATAATTTCCGATATCGCTTGATTTCTCGGATATTACTTGGTTTTTTTCTCGATGAGGGCTACGACGTCGCCCACCGTCTTTATGCCTACGGTCTCGTCGTCGTCAAAGATTATTCCCCACTCCTCTTCAACGCTCATCAACACTTCGACTACGTCAAGGCTGTCAAGGCCCACGTCCTCTTTCACGCGGCTCGCCTCGTTTACGCGGCTGACGTCGATCCCAAGCTGTTCGGATACAATGGCTTTAAGTCTTTCAAGTATCATAATTCACTCTCCGTTTTTGATTATATGTGGATAACTCACTACATTTGGCTGTTTTCTATCGCGGACGGATCGATTTCGTACGCGATCACGTTCTGTTCTTCCGCGCACACCGAGGTTATGTATCCGTCAAACACGTCAAATTGCTCGAAGTGCGTCTCGGGCGGGATCTCTCCTCTTATCCCGGCTATTCCCTTCCCTGTAAACTTGACGTAGCTTTCCCTCCTCGTCCATTCGCGGAAGAAATCTTCGTCGTTTTCCGCCTCGATAAACGGAAATTTATCTCTGTGGACGGGGCGCACCTTCTCTATATCCACTCCTATGGGCGCGTGGGACATCGCAAGCACCGTGGCGCCGTGAGAATGGGACAGATTGAAGTGCACGTCTCCCGACAAAAAGCGAGGTTTTTCGCCCTCTTCGCGCACTATGACCTGCTGCGCGGGAAGTTCGCGCGCGTCGTACATGATATCGCGGTAGCTTGCGTAACAAAACTTTATCAGCTTGTCGCTGTCCACCTCGCCGCGCACGAAGAAAAGTATCATGCTATGCCTCCGCCGTGCCTGCCGTACGTCCTTATCTGGTCGAGAAAAAAGTCTCTGTCCACCGTCGACATCAGGTGGTAAGGCAAGCGGTAGACCCAATTGCCTTCGCTCTCCCCGGGGATATTCATTCTGGTGTCCGCGCCGTAGCCGAGCATGTCCTGATACGGCAGCACTATCAAGGAGGCGGACGACATCATAAGCGTATGAATGATCGCCTTTACAGACTTGCAATCGGGGCCGCCCGCGCCCCATCCCGGGCCCGAAAATCCCGAATAACGCAAAGCGTATTCCCTTGCGCCGTCGTTCAGTTCGTACAGCCAACCGAGAGTTGTATTGTTGTCGTGCGTGCCCGTATACGCTACGGTATTCAGCCCGTATCTGAATGGTATGTGCGGGCTTGAAGTGCCGTCAAACCCAAACTGGAACACGCGCATAGTGGGTATGCCCGTGCCGTCTATATAGGCGCGACACGCCTCGTCTATGTCTCCGAGGTCCTCGGCGATGAATACGGCGGACGGATTTTCGTCGCGCACAAGCGACAGCAGGTCGTCGGCGGGGCCAAGTTCCCAATGCCCCTTCTCCGCCGTGGCGTAGTCCTTTGCGGGGATCGAAAAATAGTTGTAAAACGCGCGGAAATGATCAAGCCTCAGCGCATCGTACAGCTTGAGGCAATGCGATATCCTCTGCCGCCACCACTTATAGGAGTCCTTCTTCATGTTGGTAAAATCGTACAGCGGATTGCCCCACACCTGCCCCGTCTTTGAAAACGCGTCCGGCGGAACGCCCGCTATCGCCTTCAAAAAGCAGTTTTCGTCAAGTTGGAAACAATCGGGATGCGCCCACACGTCCGCGCTGTCGGGGGACACGTAAAAAGGCAGATCGCCGATTATCGAAACTCCGCGGCGATTTATTCTCTGCTTGAGAGCGCTCCACTCGCGGAAAAACTCGTATTGTTCAAATACGTAAAAATCTATATCCTGCTTTTCGCTTTCCCTGACTCTGTCGAGAGCGGACTTGTCGCGACGGCGAAGAGGCTCCTCCCACTTCCACCAGGACGTGGAATACTCGCCGGACAAGACCTCGAAAAGCGCGTAATCTTCTATCCAATACGCCTCGCGCTCGCGAAACGTCTGCATATCCCGCCTGTAGTCGTCGCCTATGCGCCCGAAGGCAAGCCGCAAATATTTTTCCGCGTTGAGTTTTGCAAAGTTATAGTCCGCCGAATAGGGCTCGCCAAGATACTTGCACGCCGCCGCCTCTTCAGCGCTGAGAAGCCCTATCGCCTCAAGCTCGGCGGGGCAAATGTACAGCCTGTTGCCCGCAAACGCGGACCTTCCCGAATACGGCGAATTGCCGGGGCCTATCGCCGTTATGGGTAAGATCTGCCACCAATGGAAGCCCATATCCGCGATGAGGTCCACAAATGCGTCCGCATCCTTTGAAAAACAGCCTATGCCGTACTCCCCGGGAAGAGAGGATATATTCAGCAGCACGCCCGCCGATCTTCCGAACGAGTTGAATTTGCTCATATCTTTCCCTCCGCTCTGTCGTAAATGTATTTAAGTCCCTTTAAGGCAAGCGCCCTGTCCACTACGTCGAAGAGGTTTGGTTCCGCCTCCTCAATAAGTTGGCTGAGGCCGCCCGTTGCGACCACTTTTGCGCCGCTCATGCCCTCTTCCTGCTTAAGCCTCTCGCTCATGTACTTGACAAGCCCCGTATAGCCAAGGATAATGCCGCTTTGCATGCCGCTCTTTGTGTTTGTGCCAAGCGCGCGCTCTGGGGTCTTCAGCTCTATGAAGGGCAGCTTTGCCGCCGCCTTTGAAAGAGATTCCGCCGAAGTCTTTATGCCGGGGGAGATCGCTCCGCCCAAAAATACGCCGTCCGCGTTTACCGCGTTGAAAGTCGTCGCCGACCCAAAGTCCACGACTATGACGGGCGCGCCGTAAAGATGATATGCCGCCGCCGCGTCCACAATTCTGTCCGTGCCAAGCTCCTCGGGATGCTCGTACGCTATCTTAAGCCCCGTGTCGAGCTTGTGCGTGACGGCAAGCGGCTTTTCCCCTATGCAATCAAGGCACATATGCTCTATCGTATAGTTGAGCGCGGGCGCCACGGAGGACATGACCGCCGCGTCAATGTCGTCAAACGAAAGCCCCTTCTGCCTCAGCAGGTCGTGAAGCATGGATCCGTATTCGTCCGAGGTGCGGGACGCCTTTGTGGAAAGTCGCCAGAATCCGCGCGGTTCCTCGCCGTCGAACAGCCCGAATTTTACGTTTGTGTTGCCTATGTCTATCGTGAGAAGCATAACTCCCTCCCGCAGTTGCAGCCGTATTTTGCTTCGGTTATTAGTATAACAAACTGTATAACTATTATCAAGCAAAAAAACCGTCCGCGCCCAAATGGCGACGGCTCAGATAACGCAAGCCAAATAAAAACAGGTCGCGAAAATTTTTCGGATAAATATGAGATGCGTCAAAAAGCCCCACAATTTTTATGAGTTATATCGGAGCCCATCAAATGAACTCCTCAAATCTTATGAGGTATATTGGGGGGCCCGAAAAATGAGCGTGGCAAATTTTTTGGGGTAATTGTTTGGGGTAATTGTTTGGGGTAATGTTTGATGCTTCTATAAATTTTGCATGGCGATGGCAAGCGTGCACAAAAACGCATATATGTCAAACAGCAGCGCGGGCAAAAAACTTATCGCCGTGGCGACGTCCTTCATCAGGAAGCGGATAAACAGGACGTACGCAAACGCAAGCGCCGCCGTCATAAACGCGAGCGCAAGCGCAAGCCTCTTCAGAGTGAAAAACGCCCAGACAAACAATATGCAACTTACGCCGAGTCCTACAAAAAACAGCATGGACGGAAAAAAGTGCTTGTGCTCCACAAGGCGGCTTACGGACAGTATCGCGGAGGCGTACGCCGCGCACACAAACGCCGTAAACCAGCCTCCGGACAGCACATAGGGCGGCTTGACAAGCGCGACATACCACGCCGCGTCAAATCTGAAGCAGTACGAGCAGCTCCACGCGACGATAAGCGTACAGAACACGCCCGCGACTATCCCTATCATGCGCTTTAATTGATCCACACAAAAATATATTTAACCTCTTCTTTTTTAATGCAGTAACACAATTTCGCGCGGGAGCGTAAGGTGATGTAGGAGCAATCCAAATCATCAGGAGGTACATACAATGAATTTCTTCACTAACGGCGGCACAAACGGTTGCGGATGCAACGCTTGCGATCTTGTACTGCTTCTGCTCTTGCTCAACAATTGCGGATGCGGCGGCTGCGGCGGTAACGGCGGCGTAGGCGGAGGCTGCGGATGCGGCATGACAAGTTGCGATCTTGTCTGGCTTATCCTCATTCTCTCTTGCCTCTGCAAGTAAGAAGCGGCTACGCAAAAAAGGCGCCTCCAGAGGCGTCTTTTTTGTACTGAATTTAATTTATATTTTGCCTTTAGATCGGACTCTTTATTTTGTTTTTATCCGGCTGTTATTTCGCCTTTGATCAGGCTGTTATTTTGCCTTAAGATCCTGCCGCGCGATTATCTTGGCTTTGCAAGGATATTTGGAGTCTTTAAGAATGACCTCGCCAAAGCTGTCGGCGACTATTCTGCCCCTCAGCGGATTTTTCACGGACTTTATGCCTCCCGAAATATCCGCGTTGACGGCGCTGTACTCAAACGCGAGGTCGCAATCGTCCATCGTGCAATCTATAAGCTCCAACCCCTTGCAATAGCAAAGGGGCTGAGTTCCGCTTATGTGGCAGCGGATAAGCGTAAGCCCGCTTGAATACCAGCCGAGGTACTCCCCGTCGAGCACGCTGTCCGTCACGGTCACGCCGCGCGTGTGCCAGAAGGCGTCCTTGGTCTTGAGTCTCGAGTTGGATATCGCGACTCCCCTCGCGTATTGAAAGGAGTATTTGCCCTCGAAATCGAGGTTTTCCACGCGGATGTTTCTGCTGCCGAAAAAGGCGTATTCCGCGGCTATTTTGCCGCCTTTAACGCCTACGTTTTTGCAATTCCAGCAAAACTCCGGGCTGTTGATATCAGAATTTGCGATGTTGATGTCCGCGCTTTCCCTGAGCGCCTTTACGCCGTACACCCTGCAATCGCTTATCGAGACTCCCTTGTCATACCAAAGCGGGGCGCGGCAATTGACGGTCATCTCGCACCCGCTTAAAGACAGGTTGGTCGCGTGCCACATGGGATAGCGCAAATCAAAATAACAATTGTTTACCGCGACGTTGCCGCACTCCTTGAGGAAGGATTCGCCGTCCTCAGCGCCCTCTACGCGACACTCCTCGACGGCGACGTCCCTCAGGTTGTACAGCGCGCGCTCCTGTGAGAATCTTTTACCCTTTATAAGCAACATATCTGCATTCCTTTGGCGGGCTTGCCGCCATATGCCAAAATAAAATTTTCTTCTTTTGCGGCTACTTCGGATATATTTTAATGCAAAAAACCTTTCAGGTCAACAGGAATATGCGCCCCGGGAATTGGCGGGCGGAAGGCGATTTTAACTTTGCCCGTCAAACGATTGACTTTTCAAGCGCAAATATTTTATCATCATATCATAAATCATTATCCCCCTATAATCCATATAGGGAAAGGAGTTTATTATGGCGCAACTTACAATGGACAAACTTGTCGCTCTCGCAAAGAATCGCGGCTTCGTATACCCGGGCAGCGAAATTTACGGAGGGCTGTCCAACAGCTGGGACTACGGTCCTCTCGGCGCGCAGATGAAAAACAACATCAAGGCCGCCTGGTGGAAAAAATTCGTCGTCGAAAACCCCTATAACGTAGGGCTTGACAGCGCGATAATCATGAATCCCGCGACGTGGCAGGCTTCGGGGCATATCGGCGGATTTTCGGACCCTCTTATGGACTGCAAAAACTGCAAGTCCCGTCACCGCGCGGACGACCTTGTGGAAGACTATATGGCAAAACACGGCATAGAGGAAAATATCGCGGGTTGGGACAACTCTCAGCTTGAAAACTATGTGCGCGAGCACGCCATCCCCTGCCCGATCTGCGGCAAGTCCGACTTCACCGGCGTGAGAAAATTCAACCTGATGTTCAAGACCTTCATCGGAGTCACCGAGGACACGACGTCCACCGTCTACCTGCGCCCCGAGACCGCGCAAGGCATATTTGTAAACTTCAAAAACGTACAGCGCACCACGCGCAAGAAAGTGCCCTTCGGCATCGGTCAGATAGGAAAGAGCTTCCGCAACGAGATAACCCCCGGCAACTTCATCTTCCGCATCCGCGAGTTCGAGCAGATGGAGCTGGAATTTTTCTGCAAGCCGGGCACAGACCTCGAATGGTTTGCCTATTGGAAAGAGTTCTGCCATAAGTGGCTGCTTGACCTCGGCATGCGCGACGAAAACCTCAAACTGCGCGACCACGACAAGGAGGAGCTGTGCTTCTACTCAAAGGCGACAACTGACTTCGAATATAAGTTCCCCTTCGGTTGGGGGGAGCTGTGGGGCGTCGCGGATCGCACCGATTATGACCTAAATCAGCACATCAAAACAAGCGGCAAGGACTTAAGCTATACCGATCCCGTCACAAACGAAAAGTACGTGCCCTATGTCATCGAGCCGTCCCTCGGCGCGGACAGAGTGTTCCTTGCCTTCCTCGCGGACGCCTACGACGAGGAGCAGGTCGGCGAGGGCGACACCCGCGTAGTGCTGCACCTGCACCACGCCATAGCCCCCGTAAAAGTCGCCGTTCTGCCCCTGCAAAAACAGCTGAACGACAAGGCGGAAGAGATATATCTTGAGCTTTCCAAGCACTTCGCCTGCGATTTTGACACCTCCGCCTCGATTGGCAAGCGCTATCGCCGCCAGGACGAGATAGGCACTCCCTATTGCGTCACCGTGGACTTCGACTCCCTCGAGGACGGCTGCGTCACCGTGCGCGAGCGCGACAGCATGTCCCAGATCCGCCTGCCCATAGACTCGCTTGCGACCTACTTTGAGGAGCAATTGAAATATTGATCCCACAAAAACAGGCATTCTGAACGGGTAAAATCAATTCTTCAACTTAAAAAGCCGCTTCCAAAAGACCCTTTAACAGGGATAAGTAAATTTGAATAATCGCTTGAATAAGTTTCATGGCTCGGGCGGGGGATAAGATCGGTTAAAAATACGCGATCCTGCAAATTTCGGCAAAGATCCCACCGCCCGGCCAAATGCGCTTCTTTATTTGATCCATAAAAGTTTAGCAAAGGCTGCGTACCCACCGCAAGCGTATGGGCGTCGCAGAAACAAGGTCAAAACCTCTTTTCTTCATCAGGGGTGAGGGGCGCATATCCCCTCTTTGCCAATTCCTTTACGAGTAATTCCTTCTTAATCAAAAGTCTTTCGTGAACGATTTTATCGAGGATTTTTTTCTTCATAAAGAAGAATAGAAACAAACTTACCCCGCAACCGACGATCGCGAGACCTCCTAACGCCTCGAGCCATGTGGCGAACTGAGAAAGGGCAAAGAACAAAATGAACAAGACGAAACTCCCGATTGCACCAATCAGAAACGGCATTCTTTTCTTTTTGAGCGTCTTCTCCTTTTCCGCAGCCTCTTCCGCATGCGGATATTCGGTCTTGACGGGAAGTTGTGAAGACGCAATCGCCTGCGCTTTGCAATTCTCTCCGCGGTATTTGTAGGAGACGGAATAGAATGGGAAGCGCATTCCGGATATTTTCTCGACGTTCGCCGTCCCGCTGTATTTGAGATCTTTATGATGATCCCCTGTAAGCCCTTGCATCGCACAGCGAGAGATGAAGGTCGATTCTGCCTGCCTGACGGAAGTTTCATCGATATCGAAATGTTCTTCTTTCTCCTCGCACCGCTTCGCCTTTTCCTCTTCCGTTTCCTCCCTATTCAATGCTTCCTGCATTCTTTGAAAGTATTTAAGCTGACGGTCCGCCTCGCCTTCGAGCCACGCGCGGTCATCGTCTGCCGCCGAATTTCCGTTGCAGACGACGCCGTAATACTTCCCGCTGTTGTGCCCCGAAAACGGAGACCAATCGGTGACGGTACGCGTCCGCTTGACGTCTCGGTAGTATGTCTGCCCGTCTTTCGTATATTTCTCCTTATCCCAATATTCTTCTTGTCGATCGTTTCCGATCATACAGGTGAAATCTGCCGACGCAGTCCCCGAAACAAAGAGGAAATCCTTCATTTCCATCTTGGGTTCGGCAAATTCCGCAGAGAGAATGTCGACGGGAGAATATTTATCTTCGCTCAACGCGACGAGGGTTCTGCGCATGAATTCCCGATCATCGTACTCGACATGAAAATTAATAACAGGCGTGAGTTCTTGCTCCTCGGCGGGCGCGTTTGCCTCACTTGTCGCTATCTCATTTTGTATAAATTCGGTTGTCTCGTTTGCCATTGTTTTCTCCTTTTTAGTGAATTCGGCTTGTGTCGTTGCTTTTATGTTACTAGATATTTTGTCTAGTGTCAAGATAATTTATCTAGTTGGGCGTAAAATAATCGTATGGATCAGCGGTTTTGCTCCAATCTTAAAAATTTAAGGAAACAGAGCGGCTATACGCAGAAAGCGATTGCGGAGATGCTCCAAGTCGTGGAAAGTTGCTATGCGAATTGGGAACAGGGGCGAACGGAGCCCAATATCTCCACTCTTCGCGCCCTTGGGCAGATTTTCGAAGTTTCCCTCGACGAATTGATTAACGGATAATGTCTCTTGCTATTCCGACAAATGAGTGACGGAGCGCGCGTGCGTTTACGCGGAAAAAATTTAACTTACGACGCTTGCGGATTTTCCTCGCGAAAATCCAATCGGGCGCAATTCTTCTCACGTTACAAAAAGCGCACGGAAAGAGCGCGCTTTTTATATTGGTTTAGATACATTCGATTTGAATTTGATTTGCGTTGAATTTGTATTGAATTTGCGTGCGGTTTTATATGACCTCGCGCAGAAAAGCGGCAAGCTAATCGGTCATGCTGACAAGCTGCATGCGCAACAGCGCGAGCGAGGCGGCAAGGTCCTCATGTTTCAAGGCTATGTCCGCGGGAAGGTTGAGGTGCTTGGCAGAGAAACTCCAGATGGCTTTTATGCCGGCGGCGACCATGATGTCCGCAACTTCCTGCGCGGATTGGGACGGGACGGTGATTATGCCCAACCTTATGCCCCAACGCTTGACAAGTTCCGGCAAGCGGGACATTTCGTAGACGGGTTTGCCGTTGATGTCGCGGCCTATGACATTTTCGTCGACGTCGAAGGCAGCCATGACGTTGAGGCCGTACTTTTTGAAGCCGTCGTAGCTTAAGATAGCGTGCCCCAATCCGCCCGCGCCCACAAGTATGACGTCGCGGGTGTTGTGATATCCCAGATAATTTTCGAAATCGGCGATAAGCTCTTTAAGCGCGTAGCCCGTCTTGGGCTTGCCGGCGACCGTGGACACGCAAGCGACGTCCTTCCTCACCTGCACGGGATTTAAGTCCAATCCCGCCGCTATCATAGTGCTTGACACCGTGGTCACGCCGTTTTTGTCAAGCTCGTAAAGATATCTCAGATATGACGGCAGGCGCATAAGCGTCGCTTTTGATACTTCCGATTTGTCCGCTTGCATAGTGCACCTCTTTGCTTTATCGATAAAAATATAGCCAAATGCGCTTGATTTGTCAATAAAATCGCCTTAATTTTTGTCGTATTCGATAAAATTTGCATGGTCTTGACAATTTAAGGCCTTACGAGCGCCTGCGCGGGCGCATATGCGCCTTAACCGTTGACTTTATGCCTTTTGCGGAGTATACTTAAAATAATTAAAAAAATTAAAATACGGAGGATAACAAAATGAAATGTCCAAAATGCGGCGCGGACCTCGAGCTCCGCGCGGACGGCGGATATCATTGCCCAAGCTGCAACGCGAACTTTTCGGTCAGAAAAAATACGAACGCGGCTAAAGCTCCCGAGCAGCCTCAACCTGCCCCGGTAAGCCCCAAGCCAAAGCTTACCCGCGTTGTGCAAGCGCATGAGGAGCTCGTAACTCCTATCGCTCCCGCAAATGAAGAGCGCCACGAGAAAGCCGTAGCTCCCGCAAACGAAGTAGCTCCTGCAAACGAGGCTGCGGCAATCAATGCGACCGCCATTACGGAGCCCAATGAGGAGCAAGAGCCTCAAAACATCGGCGCCAAGGCGCAGCAGCCCGACTCCGCTCAGGCGTATGTGGACAACTTTTACGCCTCGGACGACATCGAGGACATCACCGACGAGCTTGGCGACGAAGACGAGATAGACGATGTAAGCGTATATCTTTTCCCTGTGTGGCAGAAGAAGGTTGACGGGGAAGAAATACAGTATTGGCCTGTGGTCGACAGGGTAAAGGAACAGTGTTACCTTGAGAAAAAAGAGCAGGCTTCGGATTCTGATGAAGA